>CAJXUT010000016.1 GCA_913061365.1 uncultured Colwellia sp. | reverse complement strand
TTCGTCGGCAGCGTCAGATGTGTATAAGAGACAGCAATTACGTGAGTAGGTACTTGGTCTTTTTTTGCTTTATCAATTAAGCTACGTAACGATAAATTACCATCGGGGTCTGTTCCGCCATTTTTAGCACAAACGTAAATTGCTTTACCGTACTTTGAATAAACTTTGGTTTTTGCACCGGCGGTTTTTGCCATGGATAATTTACGGTTTTGGTAAGCTCTGCCCATCTTAAATGCTTCTTCTATTAGCTAAATAATAATGCTATAGATTCTACAGTTTGAATGTGCTGTTGACTAGCCCATGTGATTAACTATTGTAGAATTTTTTACAAAGATATTGTTTAGCCTCCTGATAACTTCCTTAACACATAAAAATTACTTTATCTTTGTGTATTGGTCATTTGGGTTTAACAAAAAGTTATATCATTGACTAATTCGCTTGATATAATCATCTTTTATTTACGTAACGCCTTCGGAAAATTATTACGCCATGAATCAATCAACTGTTAATCCAAATAAAGCTCCTGATATTGCTATTGTTATTGAGTTTCTCAAAAGTTTACAAGATCAAATTTGTCATGCATTAGAAAGCGCAGACGGCAGTGGAAAGTTTATAGAAGATAATTGGAAACGAGCAGAAGGTGGTGGCGGTCGTACAAGAGTGATGACGGGTGGCGATGTAATAGAACAAGGCGGCGTAAATTTTTCAGTTGTTTCTGGTGATAAATTACCGCCGTCAGCAACAGCTCATAGACCTGAATTAGCTGGTCGTACATGGCAGGCTTGTGGTGTTTCTTTAGTTATTCACCCGAAAAACCCGCATATTCCAACGTCTCATGCTAACGTTCGCTTCTTTATTGCAGAAAAAGAAGGTGAAGAACCTGTTTGGTGGTTTGGTGGAGGTTTTGATTTAACGCCATTTTATCCAGTAGATGAAGACGTTATTCATTGGCATCAAGTGGCGCATGACTTAAGTACGCCTTTTGGTGAAAACGTTTATAGCGACTATAAGAAATGGTGTGATGAGTATTTTTATTTAAAACATCGTGATGAAACACGTGGCGTTGGCGGCTTGTTTTTTGATGACTTGAATAAGTGGGATTTTGATACATGCTTTGACTATATTAAAGCTGTTGGTCAAGGCTATATTGATGCTTATGTACCTATTATGAATCGTCGCAAAAATGATGAATACACAGAACAGCAACGCCAATTTCAATTATATCGTCGTGGCCGATATGTTGAGTTTAACTTGGTATTTGATCGCGGTACATTATTTGGCTTGCAGTCTGGTGGGAGAACAGAATCAATTTTAATGTCTATGCCACCGCTTGCACGTTGGGAATATAATTATCAAGCAGAAGAAAATAGTGATGAAGCAAAGTTAAATCAGTATTTATTTCCGCGTGACTGGCTGTAATTATTAGGTAATTTAACCACTTGATATGCTTTAGCAAGTTATAAGTCTACTCATATGATAGTGGTTGGTATACCTTCTCTATTATGATTTCAGTAGCTGTTTGAATACAAGATTACATACTAACTCTACGGTTAGCAGTATTATCCGTTGTGCTTAAACAGCTTCACAGTGAAAGAAAAGTTACACTTATTAGAAAATAAGTAGGTGTAACACACCCCTAATCAATACGCCCACTAATGCACCTAACATTGCGGCTTTAGCAATGGAAGCGACTCGCTTACCTGCTGCCAGTAGAATGGCTACACCAGCTACATCAAAAGGGTTAGTGATAAAGCCAGCAATACGATTCAGATCGGTTGCGGTCATAGCACCTTGATTTAATAGATCAATAGTAACGCCCATCATTGCGGTTCCACCGGCAATAAACTTAGTGACAATCGGCAATACTGTTGCTTCAGGTAGATCAATCAACGCCAGCATAGGAGCTAAAAGCCAAGTCAGTAACTCTATTGTTCCGGTTGCCTTTAATAAGTTAACAAAACAAAG
The DNA here is from genome assembly GCA_913061365.1 of uncultured Colwellia sp. Lineage (GTDB taxonomy): Bacteria > Pseudomonadota > Gammaproteobacteria > Enterobacterales > Alteromonadaceae > Colwellia. The sequence continues at coordinate 24,746 of CAJXUT010000016.1, read as the reverse complement.
AGCCAATATTAGAAGAGGAATAGAGGCCAGCACTATTTTTACCCCTTCTTGGCCACCGTCAGAAAGGATCTGAATAAAGTTTTTCTCTTCATGTTGCTCAGGTGCTAAATGTTCTGCATGAGCATAATCATCATCGAGCGCTGGATCACGAGCAAAAATATAATAGGTACTCGCAGCAGCAATCATGCCCCCAATGACAGAGGTTAGCATCATCATTGGCACATCCAAACCAACAACAGCCATTGGAAACACTACATTGGCTTGTGACATGGTCAATACAACGGCCAATGTCGCAGCTATTGCACGCCGAGATGTGCCGTCCTTATCCATAATGGCTAGCGTTGCAACGGGAGCATTAAAACTTACAAAGAGTATCTGCAGCATGGCAAATATACCTACCCCAGGAATACCAAATATTTTAACAAGGGGAGATAAACGATTTGAAACCCAAGCCAATATCCCTTTACTTTCAAGCAGCTTCATTACTGCAAGCATAACGACCATAACAGGCAATAAGACATAAAGAGCCATATCAATAGCTGTATGACCCGATTCAAGAATCAGCGTAATTATCTGTTCCATAAGCCTGTTATATATCCTCTTTGAAAAATGATGTGTGACAAAATATTTAACCTAATTCAATGCAAACTAAATATGGTTTTGAACACGAATTAACCTAGTCAAAATAAGACGTGTATCATCAATAGCAATGTATTTAATGACAATGAGTTAAAGAAGTTACAATGATAATTTAGCTAATGTAGGTAGGTGTTCACTTAGATTTATATAGGATTATACCCTAATTGATGCATCTGTATTATCTTCCAGTCTGTTTTATTTAGTAATGATATATACAGAGAATTTATAGGTAATAATTTATTTTTGTATAGGGAACGTTATGGTGAAACAAGCGCCAGATAAGCGTTTATTATTATCTGTTGATATTGTTCCATGATGCCAATCTACCACTTTAGCACAAATAGCTAAACCTAAGCCAAAATGACCTTGTTCACGAGAGCGTTCAGGGTCTAGTTTAACAAATGGCGTGAAAACTACATCGAGTTTATCAGCGGCTATGCCTTTACCATCATCTTCGATAGTAATTATTAGTTGCTTCTTAGTGATTTCAGCACTCACTAAAACTTCATGGTTTGCATAGCCTATGGCATTACTGATTAAATTAATAAGTACTCTATAACACCAATGATAATCAAGTGAAAAATGAATAGGTTGAGTCGTTGCTAGTGATAACCTTACTTCTTTTTGGTTGGCGAGTATCTCACAATCACCTATTGCTGATTTTATTAACGCATTCACATCTGTTTTTTGTTTTTTGATATGCAATGCTTGGCGTTCCATTGAAGCATATTCAAGAAAAGCACTTGTCATTTCTTCCATATTGGTCAGTTCGCTATCCATACGGGTAAGGTAACTATTTTTCTTTTCCAATGTTTTACTATCAATAGCCGCTTCTAAACCAAAGCGAAGGCAGGCGATAGGGGTACGGATATCATGGGATAAACTACGAGCTAAAATTTTATTATCTGCAACTAATTTCTCTATTTGACCAGCCATATTATTAAAGCTTTTTTCTAGCATTTTTATATAAGAAAACCGACTTGGTTTGATACGCATGTCCAGTTGACCAGCACCGATTTTTGCTGCTGCATTATTTAATAAGTATAGTCGTCGACTTAATGGAAATACCCATAAAATGAGTATGCAACATATGCTGGTATATAAGGCTAATGTTAAAATAAAGTTGAAAGAGCTGCTTTCTTCTTGCGCTAAAGGAATATTTATCTGTAATAAATAGCTAGGGTGTTTACTTAGTTTTTTTAATAAATATTGATCATTTTGTGATGCAAGTAAAAGTCCTCCTTGATGATCTAATTGCACTGATAATGCTTGAGGTAAAGCAACATCATCACTTAGCACAAGATGGCTATTTATTTCATACTGCTGTTGGAATTGACGTACTGTATCAGTAAGTGACGTTTCTGGTAGATCATTTAATTGTGATGATAAACCTTGCACTAATTGACGATATAATAAGGTGCGTTGGCTTTCTTGATTTGCTTGTTGTCCTGATTCAGCATGTTCAGCTAATTTGTCTAATCCCCAGCCAATAAAAAATAATGATCCAAGAACAGTGATAATAATGCTTAAATATAAGCCTCGCATTACTACTTGCTTTCCTTAGCGCTGCTCTCACTGTCTATGTCTTGAGTGCTGCCCCATGCATCACTGACAAATAAATAGCCTTTTCCCCAAACGGTTTTAAATTTTTTCGGTTTTTGTGGGTCGTCATTAAATATTTTTCTTAAACTGGATAACATCACATCAAACCGTCTGTCTTGACCATCATAATCGCGTTTTTTCAATGCTTTAAAAACAGAATCTCTGTCTACAACACTGCCCGAGTGTTCAGCAAGAAAGGTTAAAAAAGCAAATAAGCTAGAAGAAAGCTCTATTTCTTTATTAAGATAAGTTACACGTTTTGCTTCTTGGTTAATAGTTAACTCACCAAATGTTAACGTATTACTTTTAGATGAGTTTTGTTGTGAATGTATTAATTGTCCGTTGATTCTTGCCAGCAATGCTCGCGGTCTTACTGGCTTTATTACGTAGTCATTTGCACCGGCTTCAAGACCTATTACTTCATCAAATTCATCAGCCCTAGCGGTAAGCATAATAATAGGAACCTGACAGTGTTGGCGAACTAGTCTGCAGACTTCAATTCCATTTAAACCCGGTAGCATTACATCTAGAAGCACCAAATCAATCGAATTTGTTTTTATTTTATCTAAAACTAAATCACCACGTTCAACATGAATAACATTAAACTCTTGTTCAATTAGATATTCGCATACCCAATCAGCCAAACTGATATCGTCTTCAACTAATAAAATTGTATTCATTATTTTTTACCTTCAACTATCGTTGTTAAAACAAACGCCAACGACGTTTTCTTGTTGTACTTTTGTGTACCCAACTCACAACCATTTCTGTTTCAGCAATGAGTTTTTTGTCTTCTAAAGTACGTAATTGGTACGTTAAATTATCGCTAGATTCAAATGATACGCTTGTTTCACCTTTATTACCTTTTGGCCAACAAAATAGTTCTTTTTGGCTATTGGCTTGTTTGGTATTTATTTGATGTAAACAAAGTGCTTGTTCTGTCAATTTTTGCCATTGTATTGTTAATGTTGCATAACAATTACGTCCCTGTCGAAGTGTTACGCATTGTTGGGGTTGAACACTAAATGAAATGTTTGAAGGTAATGTAGGGCTATCTTCAGCTTTTACAGGTGATATTAGAAAGATTGGCATAATAAGTAAGTAACGACTTATTTTAACATTAGAATACATACAGTACTCCAACCATAAGTTGAGTTAATTTATTCTCGTCAACCAATGGGCTGTGCTTTATGCTATTAGAGTAAAAGGTTTGAGTTAGGCTGGCATTAAAAGACCAACTTTTATAGAGGGGATATTGCACATAAACTTCTAATTGTGCTCTAAAAGCGCTTTTAGCATCATGTAATGCTCTGGCGTTGCTTACTTCATCAGCACTAATACCAAAATAATAATCAACAAGTGATTTATCGTAATAAGTAAGACCTGCTCCTAAATAAATATCCCAATTTCGATAGGGTATTAAATAACTATAAAAGCTATCAATGATAATGCCCGAAGTATAATCACCTTGTTTATTTTTATCTGTTAATGCGGCAGCTAAGTCAACATAGGCAATTGAGTTGTCAAAAAATTGAGAGTATCGTAATGCAATGCCCTCAGTGAAACCTCGTTCATATAGCCCTTCTAATTGTGGTATTTGCTGTTTTTGATCGCGTATAATTTCTTTTGGATCAAAGCCATCAATGTATGTTTTGATAATTAAATCTAGCTCCCAGTCATTTTGTACTGAGAGTTGGTAGCCTATTTCTCCACTGCCAATAATAGTAGAAGAGCGTCTTGAGTTACTTTGTAAGAAAAAACCTTTATACGAGATATCAAGTAGTATACCTAAGTGTACGTAATCTATTGTTTCGGTTTGCTTCACATCGGCTAGTATTTGGGGTGTGCTCACCAAAGATAAGTCAAGCATCACTTGCCACTCAAAATTATCTTTAACAATAGGAGAGTTAGCGTGTGTTATTGCAGTTAATTGTGTTTCTTGAGCTGCGTAGCTGGTTGTAGCTAAAGCAAAATATAAAGCTGTGAATAAACAAGTTAGCCGTTGCTTTGAGTTAAGTAGGTGGATTATTTTGACAAGCATAGTTAGCACTAACATTTATTGTAGGGACATTGTTGAGGTAAAGGAATATTATCACAGTGCTAATATTATGTGCTTAATGAGCGACGTAAAAATGTTTAAAAAATGTAAGAATCAATTAAAAGTTATTGTTGCCCGTTTATTCATTGCTCGCTGGGCCTGCAATTTGTATTAGCTTGTAGCTTATCAGGGGAAGAGTTGAACTCTCTCTGGGTGTAGTTCAACCTGAGAAATGTAGAATATTGTTTGATTATTGAAAAAGCTTGCCCTAGTTAGAGAAGATAAATGCTCTAACATCATGGGGCTGTTTAACTGATAATTATCAGAAGATTTAATAGCCGTTAAACTATTATTGCTTTTTACCTTCGATGTGTAATTCTAATTGCACGTGAGTTGAAGCAGGGCCTAAGTTCATTTTAATAGCGTAATCTGTTAATGCGATTGACGTTGTACCACTGAAACCTGCGCGGTAACCGCCCCATGGATCTTTACCTTCACCAATTGTTTCTGCATCAATAACAATATTTTTGCTCACACCGTGTAACGTTAGTACACCTGAAACGGCTAATTTGCCACCTGCTTTTTCAGTGATTGATGTACTAACAAACTTAGCATTAGCAAAAGTGTTTACATCAAGAAAGTCATCGCCTCTTAAGTGCTTATCACGTTCAGCATGATTAGAGTTTACACTGCTAGTATCAATATTTACTTCAATTTTTGACGCTGACACATTGGCAGGATCATAGCTAAAATTACCACCAAATTTATCAAAACGCCCCGTTAACCAACTGTAACCTAGATGCTTAATTTTAAAGTTAATTGAAGCATGTGCTCCTTTGTTATCAATAACATAATCGGCTGCATTTACGGTAGGCATCAACATAGCGCCAGTGATGAGCGATGCTGTCGCAAGTTTAGTCATCATATTTTTCATTAAGTATTCTCCATTTTATCTTTCGCTTGGTTAAGATTTTTTTGGCGTCTGCCAATCATTCTATTTAGGGTGTTGTCTTTATCAATAAAGTGATGCTTCAATGCTGCAATGGCATGTAATGAAGCAAGTAAAATAAGTGTATATGCTAACCATTGGTGTATGAGGCCAGCCACGTCTTCTTGGTTTTCAATAAATGAACCAAAGCCAGGCACAGTAAATAACTCAAACACTTCAATGCCTCGATCATCTGCTGTTGAAATGAGATAACCCGTGATCATGATAAGAAATATTAATAAATAAAGAACTGAATGAGTCAACTTTCCCATTTTGCGTTCTAAACTACTATGGCTTGTTAAGTGTTCAGGCGTTAACTGTTTGTGGCGCCAAACAACCCGAACAATCATTAATATAAAGAGCAAAAAGCCTATGCTTTTATGAAGTTCAGGTGCTGTTTTATACCATTGATGATAATAGGTTAAATCTACCATGTAATAACCTAAAGCAAATAAAGCAATGATAGTAGCGGCGGCTAACCAATGAAAAAATATACTAATATAGCCGTAATGTATTCTAGTGTTGTACATGGACTTTTGTTTTCCGAAAAAGTTTTTAAAGGATTGAATTCTATTATGACAGTATATAAGTAAATAAATATTGAAGCTTTATTTATAAGTTGTTAACTTTTAGTTAAATTGTAAGTATTTATATAAATGGAAAATATTAATGACTCTTGAACAGTTAAAAATGTTAAAGCAAGTAGCTGAACTAGGTAGTCTTAAAAGTGCTAGTGCAACACTATTTAAAACACAGCCTGCGATTAGTCAGGGCATAAAACAACTGGAAGCTCAATTAGGTTTGCAGCTATTTAATCGTCAAGGCTATCGATTGTCGTTAACTGATGATGGAAGAAAAATATATCAGCATGCATTACGATTACTTGATGAAGCTGATCATATGAAGCAATTAGCAAATTTTCTTTCGACAGGTCATGAAGCCAGCATAACCATAGCAATAGAAGCGTCTTATGATTTAAAAAAAATATTACCCGTATTAGAAATGACACAAAGCGAATTTCCACACACTCAAATTATTCTAAAACAGGAATACATTAGCGGTGCATTAGAAGCAATTAAATCAGGAAAAGCAGATATAGCCTTAACGGCTATAGATGATTTAACGTTGAACTCTGGGCAATTTGAAACTAACAAACTTTATCAAGGCTATTTGTGTAATGTTGCATCACCTCGTTTTATTGAGCGTCATCCTCATTTAACTTCAGTCTTAGAATTAAAAAATGAATATCAGATTGTTGTACAAGACTCTGGGCAAAGTAGCCAAGGCATAAACTACAGTGTTCAAACAGGACAACGTTGCTGGTATGTAAATGATTTCAGTACTAAAAAAACGCTAATTATGAGTGGCATGGGGTGGGGGCGTTTACCTGATTACATGATCACTAATGAGTTGCAGCAAAACACGCTAAAAACGTTAAATATGAAAGATTTTAATATGAAAATAGCCTTGAACTATCAGGCGATAAAGTTGAAGTCTTGTTTGCTAGGACCTGTTGCAGAAAAACTGTGGCAAAGCTTAAGGTTGGTGCACTTGAGTGAGTGAGAGGAATAAATGCTCGATAGTTTTAACTAGGCTACACCTAGTTAAAACTATCGAGCATGAGATAAATTATATTGATTATAATTTTTGAACTTCCTTGTTCATTTTGTTCTTAAAAGCTAATAGATTATTGATTGTTTTGAGCAATCATAAACACATCAAAAAACTCAGTTAACTCTTTGTGAGCGGTTAGAGGTAAGATGTTAGCAATATGCTGATCAGGACGTACTATAACCATACAACCTTGTGAACGGTCGATATCTCTTAATTCAAAAATATCATTACCTTGTTCAGCATGGAACACTTTCTCGTAATCTCTTAGTCCATACTTACCTTTGGCTGGCCATAGGTAATCTTGCATATTCTCAATGGCAAGATCTGGTTGTTGGAATACTCCATATACATCAAATACTGAATCTACATCTGTACCTGCAGGCGTATATTTTTGTACAGGAGAAGACTCAGAGTTAGCTAAAAACTCGATAAGTTTATATGAATCAGAAGAGGCTTCTGTAGGATTTTGTTTATTACCAAAAACAAAAATTCTCCAGCGACCATCCGCTTTATTCAAATGACCTAAGTGTTGTCTATCACCATCAGATACTCGAATAGCTTGTGCTGAATGGAATCGTTGACCAATCTTGAAGCCAGTCGCTAATTGCTGATTTTCCTGACCAGTAGAAATATATGACGGGTAATACTCGATAGCGGTGCCTGCAACAAAGCCATTTTGCCTCGCCATGAATTTTTCAATATCGGCTGTGTTAGTTTTCGCTTCAGGTGAAACATCATCTGATGTTGGACGAGTAGCCACTAGTCTTGATAACTCTTTATCTGCATTGATTAACTGAAATGCAACTTTACGTCGTTCTGTTGAGTAAGTTTGTAGTAATTCAGGTTTACACTTACCTTGAAGAACAGAAGCTACTTTCCAACCTAAGTTAAACGTATCAGGTAATGATGTATTTAATCCCCAACCACCTTTAGGGCTATGTGTATGACAAGCATCACCAGCAACAAATGCACGAGGGATAAGGCTGTCAGGATTATCAACAGGAGTGTCATCAAATCTTTCTGCTACGCGTTGACCAACTTCATAGATAGACCACCACGCAACTTCTTTAACATCTAAGGTATAAGGATGCATAATTTGTTGTGCTTTTGCGATTACATCTTCAGCTTTAAGGTTAAGATCTGCTGCACGTTGTCCTTCACCCAAAAGACCAAGCTCGATGTAGAATCTACATAAATAACCACCTTCACGTGGAATAGTCATTACAGCGCCGTGTTCTTTTGATTGGATAAAACTTTTCACGCGAATATCTGGAAAGTCTGTTACCAATAGCAGATCCATTACACCCCAAGCTTTATTTGCTGAGTCGCCTTCTAGCGGGATTGATAAACCTCTACGCACAGCACTTCTTGCGCCATCACAACCTACAACATAACGTGCTTTAACTGTTTCTTTTTTTGGTGATTCAGAGCCATCATTTAATTCGAATTGTGCCGTGATAGGATGTGCTTCTAAATCTTGTGTTAAATTAGCGTCAACATCTAATTCAAGTAATCGACGGCTGTAATGAGGAACAAGGTTTGTTACTGAGTTTTCCATGCCTTCTAATAGTAATTCATGAAGTCGTGCTTGGTTAACAATACCATGGGCAAATTCAGACAGACCAATTCTCGCATCAGCAATTTTATGAGTGCGTTTTATTTTTTCAGGATTTGTAGTATCAGGTTCCCAGAAAGTGTTCTGGTTTAAACGGTAAGCTTCTTTAACAACAAAATCACTGCTGTTGAAGCCTTCCATGATTTCCATTGTACGACAAGATATGCCATCAGCTCGTCCAAAAATTAATGGACCTTCTTCAAGATCAACAATACAAGTTGTAATGTCAGAAAACTCTGACAGTTGTCTAGCCATCGCTAATCCAGCAGGTCCACAGCCTACAATTAATACATCTACTTCTTCTGGAAGATCAACAATAGGTAGAAGTGGGGCTGGCTTACGAACTGCATCTGGAATTTGATAGTTACCTGGTTTAAAACCATTTAAGTGGTATTGCATTTTATAGAACTCCTAATTTTACAAATATTATATTGTCATTATCCAAGGCTATGTTATTAATCATTTTTACCTTGTGTAGTTTTACTACTTGTTAATTAACGGGTAAGAATTGTAGTTGCTTACGGTAAATTAAAAATAGTAATTATAACCTGTACGCGTGTTGTAAATTCCGATAAGGCACGATGGAAATATTTACCATCAAATTCGGTGTTAGACTTAAGTATCACCCCAAATAACTTTATTTCATCTCTTTACTTTTACAAAAGGATAAACTTAACACGTTAATCAAGTATAGAGGTCGCTGAGTTTTTAGAAAGGTAATTTTCATTGCTTTAATGGTACTTTTCATAGAAAAATTGTTACCAGAGAAAAATAAGAATGGTTTGGTTTTGTTTCCTGTCTATATAGCCCTGAATACTTATTTAAACTAAGAGTTAAGTAAATATATTTCTCCCTAAACAGGTTAATATACAGAGGTATGGCTTTATGGTGAGAAAAGTAACTATTTTACAGTCGCTAAAACTTGAACTGAAATTAGTGAATAATGGCGAGTGTTAAAATATGATAAACAGCAATAAGCTCTTTATTCATGGTGACAATATTTCAGTTATTAGTGTTGATACTTAATTAAATAGTCTTGAAATATATTTATTTTTGCCAGCTAGTATCAGGCTTCCATTTGCTAACCCAGTTTGGAATATCACCGGCAGGCATAGGCTTAGCAATGCCATAGCCTTGTGCTAGTTCACATCCTATTTGTAATAGCGCAGTGCCATGTGCAATTGTTTCAACACCTTCAGCAATCACGTCTCGTTTGAATGATTTAGCTAATGCTATAACACCTTCAACAATAGCTAAAGCGTCCATATCATGAAGCATATCTCGCACAAAGCTTTGGTCAATTTTTATTAAGTTAGCTGGTAGACGCCTTAGGTAAGTTAATGATGAATATCCAGTGCCAAAATCATCAAAGGCAAATTTTACACCTTGCTCCATACAGTCACTCATGGTTTTTGATACATGATGAACATCCTCTAACGCACTTGTTTCAAGGACTTCTAGTTCTAAATAGCAGGGAGAAACATCTGGGTGAGCTGCTAGTAATGTTGTTAACCTGTTCACAAAATTTGTTTGCTGTAGTTGCATTGCCGCAATATTTACGCTGGTGTTTAATGGAAGGTTAAGTCCCATTGCTTGCCATTGACTGATTTGTGTTAGGGCACTATCAATCACCCATTCACCTAGCTCAATCATCATCGGGTTATTTTCAATAGCGGGTAAAAACTCGATTGGATTTAAGAGCCCTCGCTCTGGATGCTGCCAACGAATAAGTGCTTCTGCACCTATTACGGTACCTGTGCGCATATTAACTTTTGGCTGATAATATAGTACAAATTGCTGATTATCTAACGCACTGCGAATTGATTCTAATGTTTCTTGTTGCACTTTAACTGCGTTATCTTCGGCCGTATCAAATAAATGATAGCGATTCTTTCCGGATTCTTTTGCAACATACATGGCTTGATCTGCATGGCGCATTAACTGGTCGGCACTCACGTTATCTTGCGGATAAAAAGTGACGCCAATACTCGCTGAAGTATGTAATTCCACATTACCTATATTGATAGGCTTTGATGCTGCGGATAAGAGTCGTTCTAATACAAGTTCGCAATCTTCAATAGTCGTTAAATCGGTTAACACGGCAACAAATTCATCACCGCCAATACGAGCTAAGCTGTCACCTTCGCGTAGCGCCTCTTTCATTCGGGTTGAGGCGATAATTAATAACTCATCACCCATGTCGTGGCCATAGGAATCATTAACTCGCTTAAAGCTATCTAAGTCCAGAAAAACGACTGCCAATAAAGTATTATGCCGTTGGCTTTGAACCATAGATTGACTCAGACGATCGGCTAGTAATACACGATTGGGTAAGTTAGTTAATACGTCATGTAACGCTTGATGTTGTAACTGCTCTTTTACCGTGGTTAATTCTGAGAAATCTTTATTGATTCGATTTTCATATAAAGAAAAACGACGAGCTAAATAATTAGATAACATAAAAGAGAGTGCAACAAAAAATAGTGTCACAAACAAGCTGAGCCATAATATTTTTAAAAATTCATTTTTATTTTGTTGACCAATATATTCTTCCCTTTCAGCAAGATAGCTTTCTATTTCACTTATATAAGATCCTGTTCCAATGGCCCATTGCCAATCAGATAAGCCTTTGATAAAACTTATTTTTTCTGCCGGCTTTCCAGTGCTGGGCATTAAAGGGCTATTATAATAAAGAAAACCTTCACTTTGCTTCGCTATTTCTACTATTTCCTTAACTATTGAAATCCCCTCTGGATTGAGAGTATCTATATTATTGGTACCAACATATTCCTTCTTGTAATGAGACAAAGTGTTTCCTTGATAATCAACAACAAAAACGTAGCCATTTTTACCGTATCGAATGTTCCCAATTCGTTTTAACAAACGCGCCTTGATATCGTTCTCCACATCAACAACATATTCGCCTGTTCCAATAAACCAATCATAAGGCTCAAAATACTTACCAAAACCTATTTTTTCAAACTCTTGTTTTTTGTTTTGAGGTTTTACAAACCACCAGTGATAAAATCCTTCTCCCGCTTCTTTAACTATTTGTCCCATATCACGAACAATATAGTTGCCTCGAGTATCTTGGAAGTTCCACAAAGACGTACCTTCTAATTTAGGTACTACAGGGTGCATAACATTTTCACCTGTTGTTTTATAAATAAAATAATAGCCTCTGCCTTGATTAAAACGCATGCTTCTTAGCGCATTTGTGATTAACTCAGTGACCTTGGTTTCAGGTAAATGTTTGTTTTTTTGATATATGGTGGTAGCAATACTATGCGCCTGATATATACGTTCTTTAATATCGGTTTTTAATGTGGTTTCAGTATTACTTTTTTCGTAGACTATTTGCTGATAAATGTGATTTATCTGTGCTTTTATTGTTTCTTTCTCTGTATCAATATAGTTTTTGTGAAACGTTGAGATATTACTGTCAAGTTTGGCTTTATTGTCAGTAATTACAATGAAATTAACCAAAACAGCAAAAGCCACTACGATAATTGGTGGTATGATTTTAATCAATCGCAGCAGTTTTAAGTCTTGAGTTATGTGCATCAATAAGCACTCCTAAATAGATGAATAACAACTATTTATTATAATTTTAAGATAAAACGTGCTCTTCATTAAGCAATGTCATTCCATAAAACTATAGCTAATGTGAATAATACTCCACAGAAAACCTGTTTACTGACGATAAACTTTTTATCAAGAATGATCGTATTTAGCTTATTAACTATAAATTCGATCATTACGTATATTAAATTGGTTACCGTATCATTAAAAAAATAAAAATTAATGACCTATATCAAATAATTTACTTTTCGTTAATTAAAGTTATGCATAAATTTTTTTAATTATTTCATAATAGTACAAGTAATTTAATAATCATATTGAGAAGCTAATAGATAACTCCTATATGATTATAATGATAGCTATGATGCTAATGATAGCAAGTTGGGATGAATGGTATCTTTAATGAATACACCTTGTGAGAGCTTTGGTTGTCCCTTTATTAATTATAAGAATGAAAGAGTTTTTATACTTTTAAAAAGCCTAACAATGTCCTCCTTGATATATTTATTTTGAAGTTAAAGGTTAATTTCAACGTTGCGGATAAGCTAATATAGTCACTGCGTTATTAACGCTTTCATACGCTGACTCGGTTATCATAAAGCATGATAGTCATGAATAAGTGCTAATTTACTACTTCATATACCTCTTATTTAGCTTTTGTCATAAAAGTGTCATTTTTGATCTGCACAATAGTACAATTGAAAAAGTAAGCGTTATAAAACTACATTTAGATTATTTAAGGCATATGTATGAGTGGATACATTTTAGTTGTTGAAGATGAAACACCGATCAGGGAAATGATCACTTTCGTTTTAGAGCAAAATGGTTTTAATTCGATTGAGGCTATTGATATAAAACAGGCAAAGGAAAAGATTGTAGAACCTTACCCTGATTTAATTTTACTTGACTGGATGTTACCAGGAGGCAGTGGCGTTAAGCTTGCCAAAGAGTTAAAGCAAAATGAATATAGCCGTAATATTCCTATCATTATGCTTACAGCTCGTGCTGACGAAGATGATAAAGTGAAAGGGCTTGATGCCGGTGTAGATGATTATGTTACTAAGCCTTTTTCGCCAAAAGAGCTTATTGCTCGTATTAAAGCCGTTATACGTCGTGTTTCACCAACGTCATTATCAGAAAAAGTTGAATTTCATGGCTTGAAATTAGACCCTGTTGCGCATCAGGTTATGATCAATGATGAATCCTTAGATCTAGGACCGACAGAGTTTCGTTTATTACACTTTTTCATGACCCATACTGAACGAGTTTATTCTCGCGAACAACTGCTTGATAATGTTTGGGGTACTAACGTTTACGTTGAAGATAGAACTGTTGATGTGCACATTAGACGTTTAAGAAAGGCTATTTCGGGTGCTGGACATGAAGAGTTTATTCAAACGGTTCGCGGTGCTGGCTATCGCTTTTCAGGAAAGTTAACAGGCAAAGTTAAAAAATTAGCCTAATGAACAAATTCAACGCACTAAACTTAGCATAAAATATTATATATAAAATGGACACTCTTACTGCGAATAAGCAAGAATATCGTTTTCACTCGGGAATTGAAGCATTACCCGATGCAGCGTTAATCCTATCACCTGAGTTGGTTATTCTTTCAGGAAATAAAAAAGCACAGCGTTTACTTGGTGTTCGTTTTCCTGAAGATGTTGGAAAAAATATTGAGCAACTCATTATTGATCCTGAGTTTACTGATTATCTTCAGCAAGGGAAGTTCGAGTCACCTTGTTCAATCACGTCTCCTATTAATGATGAGTTACAGTTAGAAATTTCGGTGATGTCGTTTGGTGGTGAGCAAGTTATTCTTATGTCTCGAGCTATTGCTAAATATCATCGATTAAAAAAAATGCGACGAGAGTTTGTCGCTAATGTTTCCCATGAACTAAAAACGCCCTTAACGGTTGTGCGTGGTTATGTGGAAATGATCCAAGAAACAGATCATGCCTTAGACCCCCATTGGAAAAAAGTATTTACCACTATTGAAGGGCAAGTGTCTCGCATGGAGCGATTAGTTGAGCAATTATTGAGTTTATCAAAAGTTGAAAATAATCGTGATGACGATGATATGAAGTCAGTTAACATGCCTTCATTAGTTGAAAATCTTGTTGAAGATGCGCGATGGCTGAATCAAGGTAAACAGCACGAACTTAGAACTCATATTATGCAAGGTGTTGGTGTTTTTGGAATTGAAACTGAGCTTAAAAGTGCTTGTGCAAATCTAATTTCAAATGCTATTGCTTATACTCCTACCAAGGGTATTATCGATGTAAGCTGGAAATATAATGGTGATAAAGTTATTTTTAGTGTTAAAGATAATGGTGATGGGATTAAAGCTGATCAACTTAATAGGTTAACAGAGCGATTTTATCGAGTAGATAAATCACGCTCTCGTGATACGGGTGGATCGGGACTTGGTTTAGCAATTGTTAAACATGTACTTTTGCATCATAAAGCCGAACTCGTAATTACGAGTGAATGGGGACAGGGCAGTGAGTTTGCAATTCACTTTGATGAAGGTTTAGCTTGTTAAATATAACAAGCCCTTACATACCGTATCTATTCATTATAATGACTTGGTTACATCTACCATGAGATCATCAGCGATATTCTCTAAAGCACTTACTAAATCATAGAGATTATCGTTTTTCAAGGCGACTTGCACTTCTGCTTTAAACATAAGCTGACCCGTATGTGGGGCACTAGATTGTTCACTAACCAATTTAATTAAATTACCACCTTGGTGATGAATAACAGATGAAACTTCTTGAATGATATCAACTCTATCATTTGCTGTTAACTCTAACACTAAGTTAGTGCTTGTAGGTGTAGAGCTTGGCTCTGCTAATTCAATCTGACAGCTTAAACCATCTATTTTTTTCAAAGCAGCAGTAAGAGCTTCAGTGTTTTCTTTGTCAACAGTAACTTCAATTACACCAGCAAAAAACGTTGCTAAATGGTGTAAGCTGCTCATTTGCCAATTACCTTTATGCTGGCTAACAACTTTAGATAAAGAGTCAACAATGCCTGTTTTATCAGGGCCAATACAAGAAATAACAAGATGGTTCATATGATTTCCTCAATTACGGTAAAATGTGTTGTGAATAGGGTGGTTTCTTAGTGTAAGGGCTAAGTCATGCGAGATAGTTGGCTAAGTTCTTTATTTAGCTGTTCACTATCACCTAAGTTCAATTCTATTAAGCGGCGTAAACAAGTTACACTATCAATATCAATAGCATTACATTGTAAGCCTGTTTCATCATCGTGTTCATGAACTACAGCAACATGCATTGAAACGTCTAACTCTTCGCCAGATAAAGAAAACTGTAAAGTACCTAATTTTCCTTTTAATGATTGCTCTGAATTCACCGCGGTGATTAAAGCACCATTAAGGGATATATCATGGATAGATACAGGATAAGTATTATCTTCAATTATTAGCTCTGCTTCGATTGAAAATAATATACGGGTAAATAATCGCCTATTCTCCATTAAATGTGCCTATTAGGATTGATCGTTGATAAAACATGCCTTTAGCATAGACTGGTTTTTATCTAAATGGTATAGAAAAAGCTTGTTCTAAAGTAATATTTAGTAACTTTTTATAATTACTTAACTTTAAATTTTGGTAGGTTTTTGAAGGGATTCTTAATTATTCAACACAAACGTTTTATTACGCTTGTGTTGAACTTATTTAATTGGCCTTTTAGCCTATTTTTTTGTACTTAATTCTATGTGGCTCAGTTGCTGCTGGGCCTAATGTTTTCTTCAACCATGCTTCATAATCTGTAAAGTTACCTTCATAGAAGTTGATTTGACCTTCATCACGATAATCTAGAATATGAGTTGCAATGCGATCTAAGAACCAACGGTCATGAGAAATAACCATGGCACAACCAGGGAACTCTAATATTGCTTCTTCAAGTGCACGTAAGGTTTCAACATCAAGGTCATTGGTTGGTTCATCAAGTAGTAATACGTTACCACCTGTTTGTACTAGCTTGGCTAAATGCACACGGTTACGTTCACCACCAGACAACTCACCAATGATCTTTTGTTGATCGTTACCTTTAAAATTAAAGCGTGAGCAATAAGCACGGCTTGGAATTTCAAAGTTGCCGATTTGTAAAATGTCATGGCCTTGAGAAATTTCTTGGTAAACAGTTTTGCTGTCATCCATGTCATCACGAAATTGGTCAACACTGGCAAGTTTAACAGTATCACCTAGTTCAACATTACCAGAATCAGGTTGCTCAGCACCTGACATCATTTTAAACAGTGTTGATTTACCTGCGCCGTTCGCGCCGATAATACCAACAATAGCGCCTTTAGGAACACTAAAGCTTAAATCATCAATTAACACTCTATCGCCAAATGACTTAGTTAGGTTATTAACATCTAATACTTTATCACCTAGGCGTGGCCCAGGTGGAATGTAAAGCTCATTGGTTTCATTACGTTTTTGATGATCTTGACTATTAAGCTCTTCAAAGCGAGCCATACGGGCTTTACTTTTTGATTGGCGCGCTTTTGGATTTGAACGTACCCACTCAAGTTCTTGCTTGATAGTTCGTTGCAAAGCATTTTCACTTTTGCTTTCTTGCTCAAGACGGGCATCTTTTTGTTCTAACCATGAAGAATAGTTACCTTCATAAGGAATACCGTGGCCTCTATCAAGCTCAAGAATCCAACCAGCTACATTATCTAAGAAATATCTATCATGGGTAATAGCTACCACAGTGCCAGAATAATCATGTAAGAAGCGCTCTAACCATGCAACAGATTCAGCATCTAAATGGTTAGTTGGTTCATCAAGTAATAACATGTCTGGTTTTTCGAGTAATAAGCGACAAAGTGCGACACGACGACGTTCACCACCACTTAATACTGAAATCTTTTGATCCCATTCTGGTAAGCGTAGTGCATCAGCAGCACGCTCAAGCACGTTATCAAGATTATGACCGTCTTGTGCGTTGATGATATCTTCAAGCTCACCTTGCTCTTTTGCTAATTTATCAAAATCAGCACCTTCTTCAGCATATTCGTTATAAACTTGGTCTAAACGCGCCATGGCATTTTTAACTTCAGAAACGGCTTCTTCAACGGCTTCACGTACTGTTTGATTTTCATCAAGCTGAGGCTCTTGTGGTAAATAACCAATTTTAGTACCGGCTAACGCAACAGCATCACCTTCAAATTCTTTATCAACGCCGGCCATTATGCGTAAAAGTGTTGACTTACCTGAGCCATTTAAGCCTAAAACACCTATTTTAGCGCCAGGGAAAAATGAAAGAGAAATATCTTTTAAAATAGTACGCTTTGGTGGAACTACTTTAGAAACTCTATTCATCGACATGATGAATTTATCGGGTAGTGGCTGAGCCATGTAGATACCTTTTTATTGTGGGAATTGTAATGGCGATATTTTAGGTTAAAGGGGCAAGGCAAGCAAATTTGATTATAGGGAGAGTATTCTTATTTTGAATAAACGCTTTATATTAATAGTAAATTGTAGTGTCTAGTGAAGATGACAATGAAAAGAAGACAACTTATGATAGATATTCTACTTACTCGTTTAGATATAGGTCTTTAATGAAACCGCTTTTGTTAACTTTTATTATGCTGTTGTCTTTTACTGTACAAAGTAATGAGACTGAACTGAACGTAGTAACGGAAAATTGGCCTCCATTTATAATAGAAGGAGAGGAGATTACAGGGAAAGTCACTCAGAATATAAGAGAGATTTTATCCTACACTGATATTTCCTACACCTTAGATATTTATCCTTGGGCAAGAAGTTTTCATTTAGCTACAACGAAACTTAATACGCTTATTTATTCTATTTTCAGAACTACGCAGCGAGAGTCAAAGTTTCATTGGTTTTGTCCTATTTATAAATCTACACCAATCTACGCATTTAAATTAGCATCAAATGACATCAATATAGATTCGTTTGAAACGTTGAGAAATGGCGTCGTAGGCATAATGCGTGGAGATAATAGCCATAGTTACTTTTTACAAGAGGGCTTTCAAGAAGGTGTAAACATAGATGTATCTGCTAATGAAAATACAAACATAAGAAAGTTAGTTAAGGGCAGAGTTGATGTTGTTGTGCAATCTAAAGAGGCACTTTTGTATCGTTTAGGGTTACTTGGAATAAAAGATTTGGATATTGTGTCAGGTATTGCAATTGCTCAGGCTGAAAATGCAGAACATTGCATGGCGCTTAGTCTTGGTACTAAAGCTGAAACGGTTAAAAGAATAGGAGAGGGATTCAAACAATGGCAAAACATCAATAAAGAGTAAGATATTTAGAATTTGAACCCGTCTATTTTTTGAAAGTTATCAACAATAATTAGGTATTATCGTTGATAGGACTAATCGTTAGCAGCATGTATTTCATGAGAAAGTGACGTTAGTATGTTAATAACTTCTGCACTAGCACTTTCCATTTGTGATAAATCTTGTACCGTTTGTGACATGTCGCCTGATTGCATTGCTTTTAATGCATGTAATCCATAGTTGTGTACCTGAGCATGTGGAGCATCAAGCTGCTTGAATGAGCTGTAGTTTGAATATTTCTCAGCTCCACCACCAGTAAAGTACCATTTACCTAAACGACAATTATGGTGATCAGCAAAATCATCCACTGTTTTATTAGACATGCCTAATATGACTTGATATACCTCTAGTTTCCAAACAACATGATCCATTTTAACCGTTTGAATAAAGGCATCGGCAGTTGAATGAGTAATCACGGAATACATTTTTTGGGAGACTGAAACAATGTTGTCAGCAGTACTTTCTATCGTTGTCGTACTATCGCTTATTTCGCTACTTTTTTCACCGACTTGATGTATCCCTTCAATAACCTGTTCCATTTGTTGATTGACTTGTTCAATCAAGTTAGAAATTTCATTTGATGCTTCAGCTGAGCGTTGCGCCAGTGTTCTTACTTCATCAGCAACTACCGCAAAACCTCGCCCCTGTTCACCAGCGCGTGCAGCTTCAATGGCAGCATTTAAAGCGAGTAAATTAGTTTGATCAGAAATCCCTTTGATTATGTTTACAAAATCATTAATACCAGCCGTTGCTGACTTTAAATTATCAACAGAGGTTGAAGCTTCTTGACTATCATTGCTTATTTTTGCCGTAGCAACAGTGGTTGCAGAGAGCATAGTAAGAATTTCAGTGAATAATTCTTGTGATGATTGAAAACCATCACGGTGGTTTATTAGTTCTGTTGAGGACGCTGCCAGTTCTTCTCTAATATTATTAACCAGATCAGATGAATTTAATAATAAACTGTTTATTTCTTCTTGATGGCGATAACGTTCGGTATTATTTGCCATGTCTTGTGCTAATTGCTGACCTTCTAAATTGGCATTTTCTACTTCTGACTCTAATGATGTAACTTGTTGCTTTAATTGCTGATTTTCTAATTTTAATGCAGCAAATTCTTCTTTACTAGGGAGACCAAACATAAAACAAATACCTTAAAACAATTAATATAACAAGTTATAAATATTCGCCAATTATAACGAAAGCATTGTATTTAACAAACGGTATTTACAAATGGGGTAATTACTTTGAGGTAAATCATAAGGTTATTTCTAGTCGATTAATATTTCATCTCCTGAGTTTAGCCCTGAAATTACGGTGACCATGCCTAGTTTTTCTTTACCTAACCTAACAAAGCGACGTTGAGCTTCTCCATCACTTTTAAGCCAAACAAAATCTAACTGTCCTACGTGGGCAACACTGTTTGTAGGGATGACTAATGTAGATTTTTTACCTGACGGAATAAGCATGCGTGCATACATACCTGGTAATAAACTTTCATGGTAATCTATGTGTACTTTGACTAGAAAACTACGTGAAGCCGTATTAGCAGCAGGAACAATTTCTTCTATTTTACCTGTAATTATTCTATTCATATTTGGTAGTTCAATTTCTATTGTTTGCCCGTTAATTAATGTCAGTGCAAGTTGTTCGCGTACCTGTGCTTCAACCCGTAAAGATAAGGGATTATATAAAGATAATAGCTTTACTCCCGGTTGTGCAGTGTCACCTGGTTCAGCAAAACGATCAACAATACGTCCACTAATTGGTGCTATTAACTGCGCATAACTTAATGTGGTTTTTGTTTGCGAAAGTGCTTGCTTTGCTGCGGTTAATTCAGCTTGTAAAGTATGATAAGCAGCACGATTTTTATCTAATTCAAATTCAGAGATTAACTTTTCTTTAAAAAGTTTAATGGAGCGTTCAAGATTTTGCTTTGCTTCTTTATATCTTGCTTGCATAGCATTAACATTTTCTTGGGCTTGTAACATTTGTGACTGTAAATCACTTTGTTCTAACTGTATTAGTAAGTCGCCTTTTTTTACCATATCACTTGCTCTAACATCTATATGTTCAATACGTGCTAAAACTCTAGAAGAAATTATGGTCGCTTGTTTTGCTGCAATACTCGCTGCAACAGGTTCGAAAAAAGGGATTTCTTTTGGCGTTATTATAAAAGTACTGTGAGAGTCAGTTATTGTAGTATTTGTTTTATCGTTGATTGCTGGTGATACTTTTTCATTAAATACGCCTGCAAGCCATGCCACCATAAAAAGAAGAATGGCTAAGGCGAATACAGGAATTAATATTTTTTGTATTGTGCTTTTTTCTGCTTTAGAGTGAGTCATTACTATGCCTGTATCTTAATTGCTTTGTTTGTGGAGTCGTTGGTCATAATTTGCTTTTTTGATGAACTAACTTTATCTGATTCCTCATTGTCGAAAATAAGTAAGTACACAATTGGCACAACAAGTAATGTAAAGATAGTTGAAGAAATAATGCCAAAAATAATCGCAATGGCTAAACCGCTAAAAACGGGATCGAGGGTGATAATTAAATTACCTAATAAGGTTGTTCCAGCGGTTAATAAAACGGGCCTCATTCTTACGGCACCAGCTTGAATTAACGCTTCTTTAATTGACTCACCTCTTTCACGCGCTTGCGTAATAAACTCGATCAGTATTAATGAATTTCTAACGACAATACCGGCTAATGCAATCATGCCTATCATTGCGGTTGCAGTGAATAATACGGGATCAGGTGCACCAGCTATTTCACGTTCACCAAATTGATTGAGTAAAAAGAACCCGGGCATAATACCAATAACTGTTAAAGGGATAGCTGACATAATTATGCCTGATAACGCAGCAGAGCCTGTTTGTACTCTAAGCACTAAATAAATGGCGGTGAGTGCAAAAGCAAAAGCAATACCCATATCGATAAATACACGTAAAGTAATACTCCATTCTCCTTCACCACTCCACGATAAGTTAATGTTCTCGGGTAGTTGCCACAATTGACCGCCACCACTTTCTAAAAAGGTACGACTCTGCCAATTGTTTTGCTTAGTCGCTTCATTTTTCTCAGTGCTGACATTACTATCGGTATTTTGTAAATCACTACTCACATCAGCAATCACAGCTGCAGGTGTTCTACCTGAAATATCTGCAGTTATATAAACAATCGGCTTTAAATCTTTATGAAAAATGGGCTTTTCATTGAGTTGTTGTTCAAATGTTCCTAATTCACCTAAAGAAACGAGTGATTGTGGTGCAATATCAATTCCTTGCGGTGTACTGCTTTGTACAATTCCCGCTTGTCCCTTAACGGTTAAACGATTAAAGTCTGCAAGATTTTCTCGTTGCTGAATGGGAAGCTTTACTTTTATTGCCAGTGGTGTTGCTTCATTATCAACATGTAAATATCCCGCCACTTTACCCGTATTAGCAACATCGATGACTTGATTGATATTTACGGTAGAAATACCGGATAGTGCGGCTTTTACTTTATCAGTTACGAAGCGAAATTTTGTTTGGTCATCACCAACAGTGGAGTCTACTTCGACAACATGAGGCTCTTGCTTTAACCTTTGCTCAACAATTTTGGCTGCTTTTCTTAAGTCATCGTATTGCGTATATTCATCACCATAAAGTTCAGCCACTAAGGTACTAAGTACTGGCGGCCCCGGTGGTACTTCTACCACTTTAATATTTATACCATCAACATTAAGTGCTGATAATTGTTCTCTAAGCCTTAATACAATGGCATGTGATTGATGCTCACGTGCTGTTTTATCGAGTAAAATTACGCGCAAATCAGCCATGTAAGGTGCTTGGCGTTGGTAGTGTTGACGAACCATACCGTTAAAATCGATAGGAGATGATGTACCTACATAGCTAGCTATCGCTTTAATCTCAGGAAATTTCTGTACTGTGTGGGATACTTTTTTTGCTATTGATGCAGTGTGTTCCAATGTTGAGTTTTCTGGCATATCAATAATAACTTGAATCTCATTTTTATTATCAAAAGGCAGCAATTTAAGTGGTACCAGGCGCATAACAGGCAACATAGCAGCAACAATAAATAATAGTAATACCATCCAAAGTACAAACTTTCCTTTTTTTCTATTATCTAATAGAGGGGTTAGTAGGCGTCGATAAAATTTGCTAAAGCCCTCGCTTTGTTCACTTTCCTCATTGAGTTCAGTTACTGATTTTGGCTTAATTAATTTTGATGCTAGCCAAGGAGTCACTAAAAAAGCGACTAAAGTAGAACTGATAACACTTAAAGGAACATTAAAGGCCATAGGTGCCATGTAAGGTCCCATCATTCCAGTGATATAAGCTAATGGAATAAAAGCTAAAATAATTGTTAACGTTGACATTAACAATGGCACTCTAATTTCATTCATTGCTGCTACGATTTTATCTTTTAAAGAGCCCTGTTTATTTTTTAAATAACGTTCAATATTGTCAACACCAGTGATGGGGTCGTCAACTAACAAACCTAGAGATAATATAAGTGCGAATAAGGTAACGCGATTAATGGTGTAACCAAAGGCTAAATCTAATGATAAGGTAATGCCATAACAAATAGGAACGGCTAGGCCTACAACAATGGCGGATCGCCAACCTAGAAATACAGCAATAAATACTACAACCGTAAAGACAGCAAAAGCTAAGCTAGTGGTGAGGTTATTTACCTTTTCATTCGCTGTTTCGCCATAATCACGTAGCACTTCAATATGAACATTTTCTGGAAAAATAGATTGTTGCAAAGAGGATATTCTATCGTGCACAGCTTGTGCTACCGTAACAGCATTACTGCCAGGCTGTTTAGCGACACTGATAGTAACCATTGGATGATCACCATTATTATTTGAATAATGTTGCTGTTGATGTCCATTAGCAAAATCAAGCCATGTATAGCTGCTTTGTTCGGCGGGACCATCACTTATTTCAGCGATATCTTTTAATAAAATGGCAATGCCATTAATAACACGGATAGGGGTGTTTTTTAGGGTTTCTATATCACGAAATACATCGCCACTTTCGAGACGAAAAGATTGATTTTCTAATACGATATTACCGTGTAATTGTAAGCTATTAGAGGCGTTAATAGCACTGAGTACATCTGCAATAGCAACTGACCTCGCGGTCATTTTTTCAGGGGTGATATTTACTTGTATTTCTCTTGAGCGTCCACCAACTATGTTAACTTCACTGGTGCTTTCTATCGCTTGTAAAAAAGTTGAAACTTCTTCAGCTAAACGTCGCAATCCAAAATCATCTATTGCTTGGTTATCACTGCTCCATAAACCAAGCATAACAATAGGAACATCGTCGACTTCTATTGGCTTTACGCGCCAATTGGTGACTATAGCGGGAATTTTATTGGTATTTGAGTGAAGCTTGTTGTAGGTGTTTAATAAGGCTTTTTCGCGGTTTTCACCTACGTGAAACCTTAAGGTGACGACTGTTTGGCTATTATTTGTCACTGAATAGACATGCTCAACACCAGGAACTTGGGATAAAAGTTTTTCTAAAGGCGTGGTAACTAGGCGTTCTACTTGTTGTGCATTAACGCCATCAGCGTTAACCATCACATCAATCATAGGAACCACTATTTGTGGCTCTTCTTCTCGTGGTGTGTAATTGAGCGCCATCAATCCTGATAGCATTGATAGAACTAAAATTATAAAGGGGAGTTTGCTTGATAAAATGCTGCTAATTAATTTTGCAGTAAAGTTAGTTGAAGTCTGCATAACTAGCTAATAGCCCTTTAAAATTGGATCGTAAATTTACTTAGTAGTAACAATCAACAATTTAATTAAAGAGCGTTTATTAAATATCTTCGCAAAACTGTTGTTGTAAAACTTCTAATAAATATTGTATTTTTTGGTTAGCAATTCGATAGTAAATTGTTTGTGATTCACGTCTCGTTGCTACAATTTCGCTTTCTCTCAATTTGGCTAAATGTTGTGAAAGCGCTGATTGTGATAGATCAACCTGCTCATTTATATCACCAACAGTCATCTCTTGATTTGCTAAAGAGCATAAGATTATTAGACGGTATGGGTTAGCTAATTGTTTCAAAATTACAGAAACATATTGAGCATTTTTTAAAAGTTCAGTTTTATCGTTTGTCATATAAATCTCAGAGAGGACATTGAGATTTTATTTTACTATTGAACTTTATTTTAGTAAAGGCTAATATATTACATAAGTAAATGTTAAATTAGTTTTATCTAAAATACAAGGTAGGTAAACTAATATTTGTAACATTTAATATCTGTCTCTTATACACATCTCCGA
>CAJXUT010000015.1 GCA_913061365.1 uncultured Colwellia sp. | reverse complement strand
AGATCTACACTATCCTCTTCGTCGGCAGCGTCAGATGTGTATAAGAGACAGAAGTTATTGTTATGGAACTTGGATTGAAGGCCAAGGGCAAGGGGTTAAGGTTTACGATGCGCTTAATGGCAGTGAAGTCTGTGAAGTGAGTAGTAACGGTGTAGATTTTAACAAAATGCTAGAGCATGGCCGTAATGTTGGCGGTAAAGCACTACGTGAAATGACTATTCACGAACGCGCTAATGCGATTAAAAATGTCGCTAAACATTTAATGTCAAAGAAAGAACAATTGTATGCTGTATCAGCTAGAACCGGTGCTACAAAAGTAGATAGCTGGGTTGATATTGAAGGTGGTTTAGCCACTATGTTTAGCTACTCTGGTATTGCTCGCAGAGAGTTTGCTAATGAAAAATTTATTGTTGAAGGTGGACCAGAAGTACTTTCAGCAAAAGGTACTTTTGTTGCTCGTCATATTTTAACGTCTAAACCAGGTGTTGCCGTACATATCAATGCTTTTAACTTTCCTTGTTGGGGAATGTTAGAAAAAATTGCACCTAGCTTAATTGCGGGTATGCCAGTTATTGTTAAGCCAGGCACTGCCTCTGCTTATTTAACGCAAGCCATGGTAGAAGAAATTATTGCTTGTGGCATTTTACCAGAAGGTTCTATCCAATTAATTTGTGGTAGCGTTGGTGATTTACTTGCTCGCTTGAACGAACAAGATGTTGTCACCTTTACTGGCTCTGCAAGCACAGGTCAGAAATTACGTTGTCATGAAAATATTGTTGCCAATAGTATTCCTTTCACCATGGAAGCTGATTCATTAAACAGCTGTATTTTAGGTGAAAGCGTTGAAGTAGAAGATGAAGAATTCCAGTTATTCATTAAAGAAGTAACGAATGAAATGACGGTTAAAGCTGGCCAAAAATGTACAGCTATTCGTCGTATTATTGTGCCACAAAATAAAGTTGCTGCAGTACAGGAAGCCTTAATTGCACGCTTAAGTAAAGTAACGTTAGGCGATCCAAGCATTAAAGGTGTTCGCATGGGACCTTTAGTTGGTAAAAGCCAACGTATGGATGTAGAAAGTAAAGTTGCACAACTTAGTGATTTCTGTGACGTAGTTTACGGCGGCGATGTAAGTAAACTTGAATTAACGGGTGATAATGTTCAACCAGATGCCTTCTACCCGCCAACATTACTTTACTGTGATAAACCACTAGAAACTGATGCTCCGCACAGTATTGAAGCTTTTGGTCCAGTAAGTACGCTTATGCCTTATAACTCGTTAGATGAAGCCATCGAAATTGCACGTTTAGGTAAAGGTAGTTTAGTTGCTTCAGTCGTCACTTACGACAACGAAGAAGCAGCTAAAATTGTATTATCTGCTGCTGCATACCATGGTCGTATGTTAGTACTTAATAGAGATTGTGCTAAAGAATCTACAGGTCATGGTTCTCCATTACCTACACTTGTTCACGGTGGCCCAGGTCGTGCTGGTGGTGGTGAAGAATTAGGTGGTGGCCGCGCTGTAAAACATTACATGCAACGTACTGCTATTCAAGGCTCACCAACAACATTAATGGCTATCTCTAAAGAGTATATGGCTGGCGCAGCAACTACCGGTGATGATAAACATCCGTTTAGAAAATACTTCGACGAACTTCAAATAGGTGAAAGCTTAACAACTCACAGACGTACTGTGACAGAAGCTGACATTGTTAACTTTGGCTCAATGTCTGGTGACCATTTCTATGCTCACTTTGATGAAATAGCGGCTAAAGATTCTATGTTCGGTCAACGTGTTGCGCACGGGTATTTTGTTATTTCTGCTGCTGCAGGTATGTTTGTAGACCCAGCTCCTGGCCCTGTATTAGCAAACTACGGTTTAGAAAACTTACGCTTTGTTGAGCCAGTACCTATTGGCGATACCATTCAAGTTAAAATTACCGTTAAAAAGAAAATCAAAAAAGATAAACGTCCTGAAGAAGATAGAGCTACAGGTGTTGTAGTTTGGGATGTTGAAGTGACTAACCAAAATGACGTGATTGTTGCGTTATACGACATTATGACTTTAGTTGAAATACAAGAGTCTTAATAGGTTTTAATAACATCCTCACTCGTTGAGGATGTTATTTATTTGATTTATTAACCTTCGTGTTTTGGTTTATAAGCACTGTCAGTAAAACGTGGTCGATCGCTCTGAATTTCAGTTAAAGGTTCAACTTGCTGTAAGCTTTTTAAGCAGCGTTCAGTTAGGTGATGATACTGTTTGGTACCGCCGGTTTTCCAAGCAACTTCTTTATCACTTAACGAGCGTTTAACCGTTGCAGGACTGCCCGCAAGTAAACTTCTTGGTGGGCATTCAAAGGCAGATTTAACAAAGGCTGTTGCCGCAACTAACGATTCAGCGCCAATAACCGCATCGTCCATGATAACTGCGTTCATGCCAACCAAAGCATTTTCGCCAATATGACAGCCATGAAGAATAGCGCCATGACCAACATGACCATTTTCTTCAATAATACAGTCTTTCCCTGGAAAGCTATGAACAACGCAAGTGTCTTGAACGTTTGCACCTTGTTTAACGACAATACGGCCAAAATCGCCACGTAGTACCGCGTTAGGCCCAATGTAACAGTGTTTATCGATAATAACGTCACCAATTAATACTGCCGTTGGATGAACATAAGCAAGAGGATCAACAACAGGTACAAGGTTTTCAATTGCATAACTTGGCATAAAGGTTCCTTAAAGAGTTAAATAAAAAAGATACTTAATAGATTAACTAGTGTTACTGATCTATAACACAGTGTCTACTGAAATAAGGCTAAGTCGCCATAAACAATAGCTATATCCGTTCAATGCAAATGAGCATGATTTAATTACAACGGATATAAATAAAATAATATCGACATAAAAAGCGGAGAGTAAAATGAGTTTTTCTACCATCACATATCAACTAGATCAAGGTGTCGCTGTTTTAACCTTGAACCGCCCTGCTTCACTTAATAGCTTCAATACCCTGATGCATGATGAAGTGCGCGAAGCAATGAAAGATGCTCGTGACAATAGTGAAGTTCGCTGCTTAGTTATCACAGCCACAGGCCGTGGTTTTTGTGCAGGACAAGACTTAAGTGATCGTGCTGTAAAAGTTTCTGATGAAGCGCCTGACTTAGGTGAGTCAGTTGAAAAAAATTACAATCCGCTTATTCGCAACATAATGACCATGGAAAAACCTGTACTTTGTGCTGTTAATGGCGTTGCTGCCGGTGCTGGTGCCAGTATTGCTCTAGCTTGCGATATTGTTTTAGCCGCTAAAAGCGCTAAGTTTATTCAAGCATTTTGTAAAATAGGTTTAGTTCCTGACTCAGGCGGTACATTCAATTTAGTACGTGCATTAGGTTTACCAAGAGCCAAAGCATTAGCCTTACTTGGCGATAAATTATCTGCTGAACAAGCGCAAAACTGGGGCATGATCTGGCAATGTGTTGAAGATGAAAAGCTAATGGATGAAACCATGACTTTAGCACTTCACTTAGCCACACAACCAACCAAAGGCTTAGCGAAAATTAAAGAATTGATGAACAACTCTTTTTCTACGCCTATGCATCAACAATTAGAATTAGAAAAATATGCTATGCGTGAATTAGGTCACACAAGTGACTACCGTGAAGGCGTTAGTGCCTTTATGGAAAAACGCCAACCAACATTTACTGGAGAGTAATTGTGACAAATGATGGCTCAAACCTTAGCGAAGCAGATCAGCTTGCTCAAGCATGTGCCAAGCACATGTATGACAACGATGCAGCTTCTCAAGCACTAGGTATTAAATTATTACAAGTACATTGCGGTAGCGCTATTGCAGAAATGGTTGTAAGAGATTTCATGCTTAATGGTCACAAAACCTGCCATGGCGGACAAATATTTACACTAGCAGATTCTGCTTTTGCATTTGCTTGTAACTCTCAAAATCAAGCTGCTGTTGCACTAAGCTGCACGATTGATTTTGTGAGCCCTGCTTTTGAAAACGACATACTCACTGCAGTTGCCGAAGAACTACATCAAGGCGGTCGCAGTGGAGTATATCAAATAAAG
Source organism: uncultured Colwellia sp. (assembly GCA_913061365.1). Classification (GTDB taxonomy): domain Bacteria; phylum Pseudomonadota; class Gammaproteobacteria; order Enterobacterales; family Alteromonadaceae; genus Colwellia. Next base: position 24,471 of record CAJXUT010000015.1, on the reverse strand, counting down.
ATTACTAACCAGAACCAACAACTTATTGCACTTTTCAAAGGCAACTCTGCGCGTATAAAGCAAAGCGTATTGCCTGAACAAAACTAGCCGAGGAAATAACTATGAACAATGCTTACATTTGCGATGCAATCAGAACTCCATTTGGCCGATATGGTGGCGGACTTTCTACCGTAAGAGCTGATGATTTAGGTGCTATTCCTATTAAAGAGTTAATCAAACGTAACCCACAAGTAGACTGGGCTAGTGTTGATGATGTTTTCTACGGCTGTGCCAACCAAGCGGGTGAAGATAACCGTAATGTTGCTCGTATGAGTGGCTTACTTGCTGGTTTACCTATCGATGTTCCAGGCGTAACACTAAACCGTTTATGTGGTTCAGGGATTGATGCCATTGGTAGTGCCTCACGTGCTATAGCGAGTGGTGAAACAGACATGATTATTGCCGGCGGCGTAGAATCAATGTCAAGAGCGCCTTTAGTTATGCCTAAAGCAACAAGTGCTTTTAGCCGTCAAGCTGAATTGTTTGATACCACTATCGGCTGGCGCTTTGTTAACAAATTAATGGCTAAAGAATATGGCGTAGATTCTATGCCAGAAACAGCAGAAAATGTTGCTGAAGACTTTAATATAAGCCGAGAAGATCAAGATCTTTTTGCCTTTAACAGCCAAACAAAAGCTTTAGCTGCACAAAAAGCTGGGCTTTTCAAAAGCGAAATTGTCCCTGTTCATATTAAACAGCGTAAGGGTGACGATATTGTCGTAGCCGATGACGAACATTTACGCTTAAGCCCTATTGAAACTTTAGCTAAATTAGCCACACCTTTTAGAGAAAATGGCTCAGTTACTGCCGGTAACGCTTCTGGCGTAAATGATGGTGCTTGTGCCTTATTAATTGCGTCAGATAAAGCAATTAAAGCCAACAATTTAACGCCAAGAGCTCGCATAGTTGCCATGGCAACTGCTGGTTTAGCACCACGCATTATGGGTTATGGACCACTTGCTGCTACCAATAAAGTGTTGGAAAAATCAGGCTTAACGTTAGATCAAATGGATATTATTGAATTAAACGAAGCATTTGCAGCACAAGGTTTAGCTGTACTTCGTGGTTTAGGCTTACCTGATGACGCGGCACACGTTAATCCAAATGGTGGTGCTATTGCTTTGGGCCATCCTCTAGGTGCGAGTGGCGCGAGATTAGTGACTACTGCAATGAACCAACTTGAGCGTACAGAAGGTCGCTATGCTCTTTGTACTATGTGTATTGGTGTAGGTCAGGGTATCGCAATAATCATTGAAAGAGTTTAACAACTAAGCTCTGTTATTCTTTGAAATTATCAATTTGTTATGAGGAAATTACGTTTCGCAACAACGTAATATTCCTCATATATCAATTTGAAAGCATAAAAATTCAAGATTAAATATCAACAGAGTATTAGTAAGTCATTAGAAAATATAATGATTTAAAATAACACAATTTAATACGATACACAGTATTGACATACTGAGAAATAATCGTATCATTAAAGTAGTTAACATATTAACGACAGGAGAAGATATGGCCGAATATAATAAAAGTGAAGCAGAACTAGAAGCTGTTTTCCAACAAAAAATAGATAGCGAGCAAAAAATCGAACCAAAAGATTGGATGCCAGAAGCCTATCGCAAAAATTTAATCCGTCAAATGTCACAGCATGCTCACTCTGAAGTAATTGGTATGCAACCTGAAGGTAACTTTATTACACGTGCGCCTTCATTGCGCCGTAAAACAGTATTGTTGTCAAAAGTTCAAGATGAAGGTGGCCACGGTTTATACCTATACAGTGCTACTGAAACTTTAGGTATTGCACGAAGCGAATTAATTGCAGCACTACAAAGTGGTGAAGCTAAGTACGCCTCAATTTTCAATTACCCTGCGCAAACATGGGGTGATATGGGCGCTATTGGTTGGTTAGTTGATGGCGCTGCTATCGTAAACCAAGTATCACTACAACGTACATCTTACGGTCCTTATTCACGCGGTATGATTCGTATTTGTAAGGAAGAAAGTTTCCATCAACGTCAAGGTTACGTGATCATGATGGAACTTGCTAAAGGTACACCTGAACAAAAACAAATGGCACAAGATTCATTAAACCGTTTTTACTGGCCTGCATTAATGATGTTTGGACCACATGATTCTGAATCAGCACACAGTGCTAAATCAATGAAGTGGAAAATAAAACGTGAAACAAATGATGATTTACGTCAGAAGTTTATTGATCAAACTGCTCCACAAATTGCTTACTTAGGTTTAGAACACCCTGACAAAGATTTAGTGTGGAATGAAGAAAAAGGTCAACATGACAGTGGCGAAATTGACTGGGAAGAATTCTACGCAGTTATTAACGGTAACGGTCATAGTAATCGTCAACGCATTCAGCACCATGTAAAAGCACATGAAGAAGGTGCTTGGGTACGTGATGCTATGTCGGCATACAAACAAAAAAAATCACAACGAAAAATTAACGCTGATACAGCTGCCTAATAGCCATAACGAGTAAGACTATTAGTAAAACTGTTAAAACAGTAGTTCCTGAGGAGAGATAAGATGAGTTTAGAAAAATTAGAGTTATTTGAAGTATTCCTTCGTTCAAAACGTGGATTAGATCATAAACATGCTGGCAGCCTACATGCTGAAGATAAAGAGCAAGCCTTAGAATATGCACGCGATGTTTATACTCGCCGTAGTGAAGGTGTAAGCATTTGGGTTGTTAAATCTGATGACATTTGTGCATCTCAAGAAGATGACAGCGATAGCTTTTTTGATCCTTCTGATGATAAACCATATCGCCATGCGACTTATTACGATATCCCTAAAGAAGTTGGCACAATGTAATCAGGAGTAAAAAATGACTAGTTCTACAGAAACAGTAAGCACACAAGACATTATTGATTACGCTACACGTCTAGGTGACGATGCTATTGTGATCGGTCACCGTCTTTCAGAATGGGTATCAAAAGCCCCTTTTATCGAAGAAGATGTGGCGATAGGCAATGTTTCCCTCGACTTCCTTGGTCATGCACGCATGTATTACACCTATGCGGCAGAGGTTAGCAATAAGCAAAATGGTACTGATGATGTAACAGAAGATACATTTGCTTACTTACGTGATGAAAGACAATTTCAAAACCATTTATTGCATGAGCTACACAAAGGTGATTTCGCCTATACAACTGCACGTCAATTATTAGTTGATGTTTATAACAAGTACTTTCTTGAGCAGTTAGAAAAATCGAATGATGCAACCCTTGCTGCTATTGCAATGAAAGCTTCGAAAGAATCAAAATATCATTGTCGTCGTTCAAAAGATTGGACTTTACGTCTAGGTGATGGCACCAGTGAAAGCCATGAAAGAATGCAGGTTGCTTTAAATGATATCTGGGGTTACACCCATGAGTTATTTGAACTTGATGAGTTAGAGCAACGCCTTGTTGATGCCGGTGTTGCCGTTGATTGCACAACGTTAAAAGCTGATTGGTTAAAAGAAGTAACCGCTATCATTGAAGAAGCAACATTAACAGTGCCAGATCAAGATTGGGCTGTTCGTGGTGGTCGTCAAGGTTATCACACCGAACATTTAGGACATTTGCTTACTGAAATGCAATTTGTTCATCGTTCATTCCCTGGTGCTAAGTGGTAGTAATATGGAGTCTCTGATGCAAGTTATCCCGACAAAAAACCCAATACAATTTGAGCGTGAACAATTTCGTCGTAACTCAAAGTATCCTGAATTATGGGATTGTTTAGACCAAGTTAAAGATCCTGAGATTCCTGCATTATCTTTATGGGATATTGGTATTTTAAAAGATATCAAACGTCAAGGTAACCAAGCATCAGTAACCATTACTCCTACCTATTCAGGTTGTCCTGCTATGGATGCTATTTCTGAAGATGTAACAATAGCTTTCAAAGCGCTAGGTATTGAAAAAACGGTGATAATCACCGAATTATCACCGCCTTGGACAACTGACTGGATGACTGATAAAGGTCGAAATCAGCTAAGAGATTATGGTATTGCTCCGCCAAACGATGTTGTTGGTGATCATGAGCAACCACTCAATAGTGAGAGCCAAGTGCTCTGCCCTCAATGTGGCAGTGCTGACACTAAGTTACTAAGCGAATTTGGCTCAACGGCATGTAAAGCCTTGTTTCAGTGCAACAGTTGCCATGAATCTTTTGATCTTTTTAAACATATTTAATCGCAACAAGTAAATAACAAGAAGGTGCGAAATGACAAAATTTTATTCTCTACCTATTGCCAGTATTAGGCAAGAAACTGACTCAGCAATTTGCTTGAGTTTAAACATTCCAGATGAGTTAAAGGAAACATTCTCTTTTACTCCTGGGCAATTTTTAACACTGCAAGCAACAATTAACGGTGAAGAAATTCGTCGCTGTTATTCAATTTGTTCAGGTGTTGATGAAGCTCAACTGTCTGTAGCTATAAAGCGCGTAGAAGAAGGTACTTTCTCTAACTTTGCAAATGATAATTTCAAAGCTGGCGATAGTATTGACGTTATGCCACCACAAGGTGACTTTACCTTAAAAACTTTAGACAGTGAAAATGGCAAAAACTATATGCTATTAGCTGCTGGTAGTGGTATCACACCAATTTTATCATTGATTAAGTCAATTTTAGGTCGTGAACCAAAATCACAAATCACTTTAGTTTATGGTAACCAAAAAACCCTAACCATGATGTTTAAAGAAGAACTCAGCTTTATTAAAAACCGTTATTTAACGCGTTTTAACTGGGTTAACATCATGAGCCAAGAAGACCAAGGTGCTGATTTACTCAATGGTAGAATTGATAACAAGAAAGGTTACCAATTACAAAAGCAAAAAGTAATTGATATCAACACTACTGATGAAGCCTTCATTTGTGGTCCTGAATCAATGATTTCTGAAGTATCTCGCGGTTTTAGAATTGAAGGATTAGCAGAAGATCAAATTCATTATGAATTATTTGCTAGTTCATCTGAAGATGCGCAACTTGTTTTAGACAAAGCAAAAGATCGTGTACAAGAATATGGTGAAAATCGTACCAGTAAAGTTACTGTAATTGCTGATGGTCGTAGTAATAACTTTGATCTAGCAACTGTTGGTGCCAATATTTTAGATGCTGGCATGGCTAATGGCGTGGAATTACCTTACTCGTGTAAAGCAGGTGTTTGTTCTACGTGTAAAGCTAAGCTAATCAAAGGTCAAGTTGACATGGATATTAGCCATGGTCTTGAACAACATGAAATAGATGAAGGCTATATTCTGACTTGTCAATCTCACCCTATCACGGATGAAGTTGTTGTTAGTTTTGATGACAGATAAGCTTTTTCTATAGCATTATATTATTAGGTTATTACCTTACTAAATAGTAGTTTTGGTAATAGTTCCTACTTGCTAGTGGCTCATTAAATTGATTACAATTTAATGAGCCACTAGCAGATTAGTATTAATGACAATAGGAAACAGTATGACGAAAACCAGTAAAATTAACCTTACTGTTAAAGAACATATTAAACAAAGCAAAATTAGCTGTACCTCTATGGTGGTGACTGTTTTTGGAGATATTGTTTCTCAGCATGGCAGTTGGATTTGGTTATCAAGTCTTATAAAAGCACTTGAACCGTTAGGGTTCAATGAACGCCAAGTACGAACATCTGTTTACCGCTTAGTTCAAAATAATTGGTTACAAGGCAATAAGGTTGGTCGCTGTAGCTATTACTGCTTTACCGACTTCGCCATGGCATATTATGAAAAAGCAGAAAGAAGAATATATGCCGCTGAACAAGCTGATTGGAATCAAAATTGGATTTTAGTTTTACCAATTTCCGTACCTGACGATAAAAAAGAAGAGTTTGTTAAAAGTTTACTTTGGCAAGGATTTAACACCCTAGTATCTGGACTTTATGCACACCCCTCTTGTGATGCATCTTCTTTAAATGAAGCTATTCACGAATTAGGATTAACAGGTAACGTTATTATTCTCAATGGCAGTGTTGCAGACTTAAACTCGCAAAGTGTTATAAAGTCATTGATAAAAGAGCGTTGGAAGTTATCTGAGTTAGAAAAAAATTATCGTGAGTTTCTTGATTTTTATCGTCCTCTTTGTCAACAGCTTTTAAATAAGCATGATAAATCTGAACAATTGAGCACAACAGAGTATTTTTTACTCCGAGTTACCTTAATTCATGATTATCGCCGTGTATTATTACGTGATCCTGACTTCCCTCAGGCAATGCTGACACAGGGGTGGGTAGGATATGAAGCACATGATTTAGTAAAAAGAATGTATAAAGTTCTCGGTGAACCATCTACCGCTTACATACAAGAAAACATGAAAAACGCTCAGGGAAAACTACCTGATGCAACTAATAAATTTTATCAGCGGTTTGTATCTTGAGCTTAGATTTAAAACTTTGCAAAGATACTCCTTAATTAGTAATTAAAAGCGTTCACTTCACTCAGTGAAACGCATTATTGTGTAGTTTTTATACGAAAACTTGTACGTTACCGTACGCATTTTCAAAATATGTATCCGTAAACTGAAAATGAGATTAGGTAAAAATACAATTAAATTAGGAAAAGTAACAATATGACAGCTCCTGTACAACTTATACCAACAGCTCCAAATGCCGATAACATCGCTATCATCAATATTGATAACCCACCGGTTAATGCACTATCACATGCAGTTCGCCAAGGAATAGTAGATGCTATTACTCAAGCCGAACAAGATGAAAATATTGAAGGTATTGTTATTTATTGCCAAGGTAAAACTTTTATTGCCGGAGCTGATATTAAAGAGTTTGGTAAAACACCAAAAGAGCCTCATTTACCTGATGTAATAAAACGTATTAACCAATGTAAAAAACCTATCACTGCTGCATTATTTGGCAGCGTATTAGGTGGCGGATTTGAAGTAGCTTTAGCTTGTCATTACCGCGTAGCTATAAAAGGTACAAAAGTTGGTTTACCTGAAGTTAACTTAGGTTTAATTCCTGGTGCTGGCGGCACTCAACTATTACCAAGAGTTGGCGGTGTTGAATTAGCATTGACTATGATCACCTCAGGAAAACCTCAAAAAGTTGAACAACTGGACCAATACGGTATTATTGACCAGTTAATTGATGTTGATAGTAACAATAAAGATCATTTACTCAACGAAACAGCTTCATTTGCCAAAGAGATACTCGCGCAAAATAAATCAAGTAAAGTCATTACTCAAGAACCTATCCTACTTGATGAAGAACAAAAACAAGCGGCAAAATCATTATGTCAGCAATTTAGAGATAAATTAGCGAAAAGATCACGTGGACAAAAAGCACCTCAAAGTGCCGTAAACTCAATTGAAAACTCATTCACATTACCTTTGAATGAAGCCATGGTAAAAGAACGTGAATACTTTGTAGAGTGTAGAGGCTCTAGCCAATCACGTGCAATGCGTCATGCTTTTTTTGCTGAAAAAACAGCGGCAAAGCTTACACTTTCAAGTGAAAGTAAACCAACACCAACGAATATTAAATCAGTAGCAGTTATCGGTGCTGGTACCATGGGTGGCGGCATAGCTATGTGTTTTGCCAATGCAGGCATTAATGTCAAATTATTAGAAATGACTCAAAGTAACTTAGCTAAAGGAATTAATGCTATTGCTAAGCGTTATCAGCAAGCAGAAAACCGAGGCATTATTAGCAAACAAAAAGTTAACCAGTGCATGGAGCTAATTGATGGTACTTGTGACTACCAAGATCTGGCTCAAGTTGACTTAGTTGTAGAAGCTGCATTTGAAACAATGCCAGTAAAACAACAGATTTTCTCTCAACTAGATGAAGTGTGTAAACCTGAAGCTATTTTAGCCAGCAACACCTCCTATCTAGATATTAACGAAATAGCTAAAGCAACTAAACGTCCAGAAAAAGTGGTAGGCATGCACTTCTTTAGTCCTGCTAATATAATGAAATTATTGGAAGTTGTTGCTACTGATTATAGCGATGATCAAACTTTAGCTACAGCGATGAGTTTAGGTAAAAAGTTGGGTAAAGTAAGTGTCGCTGTAAAAGTTTGCTATGGATTTGTAGGTAACCGAATGTATGCTTGTTATGGTAGAGAAGCAAACATGCTATTACTTGAAGGGGCAACACCAGAACAAATCGATACTGCAATGGTACAATGGGGCATGGCAATGGGTCCTTTAGCTGTTAATGACATGTCAGGTATAGATATTGGCTATCAAGCAAGAAAAGCAAATACTCAAGGGCCTAAAGATCCGTGTTACTTTGCTCCTGCTGACATGCTCGTAGAAGCAGGACGATTAGGACAAAAAACTCATGCTGGCTTTTATCAGTATGATGAGAAAACAAATAAACGTAGCCCCGATAATGCTGCTATTGAACTTATTAGATCTCACGCTAGTAAATTAAAAGTTAAGCAACGTAGCGATATCAGCGATGAGGAAATTCAACAACGTTTAATTTTTGCCCTGATCAATGAAGGTGCTTATATTTTAGAACAACAAATTGCTAGCCGTGCAAGTGATATTGATGCCATTTGGCTTAACGGTTACGGTTTCCCACGCTATTTAGGCGGACCAATGTGTTATGCCGACGAAGTGGGATTACAAACAGTAGTAGAAACAATTAAGAAATTCCAAGAACAATCAGGAAATGATTATTGGCAAGTTGCTCCATTATTAGAGCAACGACTTGCTGAAGGTAAAGCTCTAACAAGTTAATAAATCATTAGTTATTAGACTATAAAAAGCGACCTTGGCTGACAAGGTCGCTTTTTTATTTCTTGTGTTATCAAAAACTAAAGAGCAAAGGTAATTAAGTATATAAAGCCTTCAAGTATATCTAAGCTAGTAAAACTTTGATAATAATCCAATCGTTACATTATTTATCAGTTAATACTTAAAGTTGTCCCCTCAGGTATTCTTACATCGACTTTAATAGACATAGTTTGCTAAAAGCATATCAGATGGCACTGAAACAGCCATTATCACATGATTAGCTTATTTATAACTGAAGGAGCCTAGTAACAGAAAATAAGAGATGAAAAGATATCATGGCATTGGGTTAGAAAGTACATTCAGGATAGTATTAACGGGAACTAATCAGTTGTATTAATTACCAAATTGAAAACTATAGACAAAACATGATTATCCCTTCTATAGATTGCCCATTAAAAATCACTAAATTTTGGACAAAAAAATGCAGCTCGAAAGAGCTGCATTTTATAACTAGCTTATGTGCATCCTGCACTCTTATTCAGTTTTTCTCATTTCTTCCATGAATACTATCCTTAGTGTATCCTCTAAGTAATTCCTACTTATTGTCCTTTAGCACTGCGTCCTTGTATTTCCTTGCATTCTTCCTTAAATAAGTCCTTTTTATAAATTCCATTTAAAAAATAGTCTCCTAGACATCGTCTTCCTGACATCAATATCCATATTGATTCACATCCTTGTTTTGAGCATCCTTTGGTAATATCCTAATTACCCAACTTAATCCTTAAGTCTCCATTAAATGCCTTCATAATCCATATTTAAGCATTTACACTTTACTAATCAAGTTCATGACCAATAAAATATATCAGTAGAAGCTTCCTGCTCTGTATCTATCTGACATGGTTAATAATACAGTTAAAATTGAACTTTCAAAGAGGGTCAAAAAAAATATATTTAACTTAATCGGTAGCTATTTGTCACTTAAACACAAAATCAATTTAAATCAATATGTTATAAGTTTTAAAAAGATATTCTTACGCTTAAAAACAACATGTCTCACACGTTTGTAAGACATGTCTTACAAACATATCAGAGGTCTACTCAATACACTTGAAAATATAGGGATCTGCCTTTGTTTCTGTAATATTAGAGCCCCCTCAATATTGTAGTGGCATAGTTAATTTGGCCACCTAATTAGAGGTCTTATCATGCAACTCATTAAATTTTAGGTGGCACTATGATAAATGTAAATTCCGTCCCCTAAGAACCAGATGTACCAACCAAAGGAACCACAGTAGTCAGTTGAGTTGGGCCACGATTACCAGTTCGTGGACCACATAGCTCGACAGTTAAATTATACTGATCTCACTTTTTAAAATAGCAGCTTGTTTTCCATTGAAGTTAGTCGATACCAACTGTTGAGTTTAACTGTATAATAACTAATAGGAATAGCTCCTATTTAATAATTGTGATTTCAAAAAAACCAATATGGAAGTAAAAAGCTATCTCGTTATAGCACCCTTTGTAAGATAGAAATCAGTGCTAAAAGCCACTTGCCCTATACACTGGTTTAATCTTAATTTACAATAAAAAAAATTTTCAAAATATAGTCTGCAACAACGTTGTACTGCCTATCTTTGGGCACCCAACTCTCTTGCCAATTCAGCACGTTGATCAGTATCGTTTGATACAGTCCAACCTTGTAAATGTTGTTCTAATAACTTTGCCATCATGTCAATATGACTTGATTCAGCGTTCAAAGCTTTAATATATTCGTAACGATCTCCACCTGCTTTCATAAAATAATCACGGTTTTCCACATCAATTTCTTCAATAGTTTCTAAACAATCAGCAGAAAAACCTGGGCACACTAACTGTACTGATTTAACGCCTTGCTCAGGTAATGCAATGAGTGTTTTATCTGTGTAAGGTTGCAACCATTCTTCACGCCCAAATCGGGATTGAAAACTCACTAGGTACTCTTTTTCATTTAGCCCTAAATTTTCAGCTAGTAACCTTGAAGTTTTATAGCATTCACAATGATACGGATCACCATTAAGCAAATAGCGTTTTGGAATACCATGATAAGTAAAAATCAATTTATCTGCTTTTCCATTAATTGCCCAATGCTGACGTATTTTATCTGCAACTGCTTGGATATATTCAGGAAAGTCATGATAATGATTAATAAACCGCAACTCTGGTATAAACCGTTTTGTTGCTAAACTGGCCGCTACCGCATCAAAAGTCGACGCCGTAGTTGAGGCGCAGTATTGTGGATAAAGAGGTAAAACTAAAAGTTTACGTACACCTTGTTGTAGCATTCTATCTATTACTGAATCAACAGATGGCGAACCATAACGCATAGCAAACTCCACCACAATATTTTCACCATAGGTTTGCTTCAACTTTATTCGCAATGCGTCAGCTTGATCTTTAGTGTGAAAAAGTAAAGGTGACCCCCGCTCTGTCCAAACAGTACTGTATGCTTTAGCCGAGCGCCGAGGACGGACATTTAAAATAAATAAATTAAGTATCATCCACCATAAAGGACGCGGGATCTCTACTACACGAGGATCTGATAAAAATTCACGTAGGTATTTTTTTAAATCGGTTTTTGTTGGGGCATCTGGCGTGCCAAGGTTAGTTATCAATACCCCAATCTTGTCTTCTTGCTTATGGGAAAAACTTTGGTTTCCTTGGTATTTCATTTATAAACTCTACATAATGTTAAGTAAACTATTAGTGATGTAAATAGACATTAACAGATTAAATGATACGGCCTATTTTATTTAATAAAGTGCTTTTGAAGCAAAGTTATGACCTACTTTCTAGCCACTAAATGCACTGCACTGGTTGAACGCTCTAAAAATGCACCTTCACAATAAGCAAAGTAATATAACCATAAGCGTTTGAAATTATCGTCATAGCCAAATGGAGTTAGTTCTGACCATGAATTTAAAAAATTAACTCGCCAACCATTAAGCGTTTTAGCATAGTCCAAACCTATGTCATCTAAGCTTTCCACTACCAAGTTACTATGCTCTGTAATATGTTGACTTAATATGTTTACTGAAGGTAAAAAGCCCCCAGGAAAAATGTACTTTTGAATGAAATCTACATTATTTTTGTAATAGTCAAAGCGCTGATCAGCTATAGTTATTGCTTGAATAAGCAATTTACCTCCAGGCTTTAATCTATCGTTACACTGTTTAAAGAAACTAGGCAAAAACTCATAACCAACGGCTTCAATCATCTCAATAGAAACTACTTTGTCGTAACCACCTGTTAAATCTCGATAGTCTTCTTTTAGTAAGGTGATTTGGTTAGATAATCCTAATTTTTGTATACGTGCTTCAGCATATTGATACTGTGCATCCGATATTGTTGTTGTCGTTACGCGACAACCATAATGCTTTGCAGCATAAATAGCTAAACCGCCCCAACCTGTGCCTATTTCTAATAAATGGTCAGTATTTTTAAGGCATAAGCGTTCACATATAGTTTTTAATTTGTAGTTTTGCGCTTGTTCTAATGAACTTGTTTCTGTTGGATAAATAGCTGATGAATACATCATTTCAGCATCTAGAAAACGAGTATATAATTCATTCCCCAAGTCATAATGAGCTAGAATATTCCGTTTTGAGCCAGATTGGGTATTTCTATTTTGCCAATGGCTCAAGGTATTTTTTATTCTGTTTCCCCAAGATTTTTTAGCTTCTAACTTATCAGTTTGTTGTTGCGCTTTAGCAAAAATACGAATCACATTCGTTAGGTTTGGGCTAGTCCATTTACCGGCAATAAAAGCCTCTGCAACCCCGATACTGCCACCTTTAACAAAATCTTGATAAATACTTACATCATGAATATGTATCTTTCCCTGTACTTGATCACTGTTTACATTGTCAGGAAAATAATAATGCTTTGAGCCTTCGACTACTTCTAATTTGCCGTAGTTGATTTTTTCAAATACAGAGTGAACAATAGAGCGGCAACGTTTATCAAACCAAGTTGCTGTTTTTAACGTTATAATACCTTGAACTTGCTCCATTTTATTCTCCTAACACGTTTATAATATTGTGATTAACTTATATTTATTTATTTACTTTTTGATACCCAATAAACGGGATACCTTTTAGAAAAAGCTTCATCGCTTGCCAATAAATTCCCAGCACCACTTTTACTGTCATCACAGGCAATTGACACCAAACACGTAATAAATTCTTTTGGTTAAACGTTTGTTTTTCCATCATTAAGTGAGCATCAAATATTTTATTTATTTTTCCACTTTCTGAACCTAAACGATTATTCTCAATATGTACCATTAATTTTTTTTCATCTTCACTTGGCGGTTTTACTTGCCAAGAATAAGACATATCTAAATCCATAAAGGGTGACACTTGAAAGGCCTTTTTATTAAACTTTTCATTTTTATTTAATAAATCGATTAAGTAGTAATGTCTTTCATTCCAAGGCGTATTGCTGACCTCTGCAAGCATTTGGGTACATGTACCATGTTGGTCGTAACAAAAATAGAAGTTTGCTGGACTAAAATAAATACCAAAACACCTAACTTGCACTAACATCACTATTTTATGGATATCTGAATTACCCTTTAATTGCGTTACTTTGTTTGTTATACGTTGTGTTAATCCGTTTGGTTCACCTCTTAGGTAATCTTTTTCAACAAACCGTAATGGGTGGTACCATGAAAATCCAAATAGCCCCATGCCGTTAGTTGCATTCTCAATCTCTGATACATCAAGCGCTAACATGTAAAGGGAATAATCAAAGCTGTGTTTCTTGGGGCTGAAACGACGATGAACAATATTTCCTAAAAAAATATTACTTTGGCTAAAAAGGTTTTTCATTTTAACTCTCTAAGAAACAATCAAAGCGTTTTGCCACTTCTACAGCACTTCTCACACCATCTTCATGAAAACCATTGTGCCAATAAGCACCAGCGTAGTGTGTTTGCTTTATGCCACATATTTTATTTCTTTGTTGTTGCGCTGCGATAGAGTCTGCAGAAAAGATAGGATGATGATAAGTGAACTCTTTTAAAATTGAATTAGGAGCAATATCATCTTTTTGATTCAAGGTAACACAAAAAGTATGGTGACTTTTAATGCCCTGTAAAATATTCATATTGTAGGTAACACTCGCCGCTTTATTTCTATCTTGGCTTAATTGATAATTCCAGCTTGCCCACGCTTTTTCACGCTGTGGTAATAGTTTCTTATCCGTATGTAGCACAACTGAGTTTTCGCTGTATGGCATAGCGGATAAAATACGGCTTTCCTCAAGTGACGCATCATTTAACAACGCTAATGCTTCATCTGAATGACAGGTAATAACAACTTCATCAAATATTTCACTCTGTTCTTGGTTGAAATCTAATTGAACCTTGCCATTATCTCGGCTAATACCGTTTATATTTCCATTTAATCTAATGTTATTTTTAAAAGGTTCACACAAGGGCGCTAAATAACTTCTTGAACCATTAGGGATAACATACCATTGAGGTCTATCAGCAATATTTAACAATCCATGATTATGAAAAAATTGTACAAAGAATCTAAATTCAAAGTCTTCCATTTGTGCTAAAGAACTTGACCAAATTGCCGCCCCCATAGGTAAAATATAGTGCTCTGCGAAATAGTCACTGAAATGATTTTGTGATAAAAAACACCCTAACGTTAAACCACTCTGATAACCTTGTGTTTCAAATATCCCTTTACATAGCTTGTTAAATCGCAAGATTTCTTTAACTAGCATCCAAAATTTAGGTCTAAATAAATTACGTCGTTGAGCAAAAAGCGTATTTAAATTATGGCCATTATATTCCATACCTGTTTGACAGTTATGTACGGAGAAACTCATTTCAGTTGCTTGTTTGCCAATACCTATTTCAGACAATAACGCTAAGAAATTAGGATAGGTTTTATCATTAAACACAATAAAACCAGTATCAATAGCAAATTCCTCGCCATTTTTTTCAATATCAACAGTAGCAGTATGCCCGCCTATACGGTCATTTTTCTCAAAAACAGTGACGTTATGCTTTTTAGATAACAAGTAAGCGGCAGTTAAACCCGAAATGCCTGAGCCAATAATTGCAATGTTTTTCATGCGGTTTGCTTCCTTGTAATAATTTTTTGCCAAAGTGATGAAGGTAGATACGAGATGAGTTTTAAAAGTAACGTTAATCGTTTTGGAAAATGTAAATAGCGTTTACGTTTATCTACGCCCGTTATAATTCGTGAAGCCGCTTCATTACTTGTCATAAGAAAAGGCATGTTGAAATCATTTTTATCCGTTAATGGTGTTTTAATAAAACCCGGATGAACTAAAGTTACATCAATATTATGCTCGGCTAAGTCTAACCGTAAGCTATTAGCTAAATAATCCATGCCTGCTTTAGATGCCCCATAAGCCTCACTTCTTGGAAAAGGCAAAATTGTTGCACTTGAACTCACTAGAACTAACTGCCCTCCATTGATTAATTGGGGTAGTGTGAACTGTAATAACCAACCTAAAGACGTTAAGTTGGTGGTGATAATATCGGCAAAAAGTTTACCATCAAAATTTTTTGCATCATCTATATAGCGGCAATCTCCGGCGTTCAATAAAACAGTATCTATCTCACCTACTCCCTTAAGTTGATTCTCTATAGCGGCTGGATTGTTAAGATCAAATAAGCACGTTTTGTAGGCTTTATTTGATAACAATGACAACTTAGTTGAATCTCTTCCGCAGGCGATGACTTTATCACCACGTGCTACGTAGTGTTCGAACAACGCTAAGCCAATACCTGAAGTTGCACCGGTAATTAAAATAGTTTTATTAGGCATTACTCGCCGCCTTTGCTTTTATCCATTTGGTTAACTTACCAAACAGCGGGATTTGCTCATAAATCATTGCCCCAACATCAAGGTAGTCTCGATGGTAAATCACTTTATCTTCTTTTCCTTGAATATGAGAAGAACCAGAAACCGACACTAATTCTCCTTTGTTTAACTTGCTGTGCTGGTATGTCATCGTCCAATAAATCGCGGCTTCCTTACCATCAAAAATAACTTTTTCGATTACAAATTCACACGCCAGTAGATTTTGATAGAGGCCACTGAAGTATTTATATAAATCATCAAAACCTTCAACGCGATGAAGTGGGTCAATAAACGTTATATCGTTGTGATAAATCGTTGCCAGCAAATCTAAGTTATTAGTTGAAAGCGTTTGATAGATACTAACAAAATTACTTAACCATTCAGGTGAATCTTTAGATAAACTAGTAAATTGATTTTTTTGCATTTTATTACCAATAAATATAATTAAAATGATAGAAAGTCATTAACGTTTTCATACCTTAAAGCAATGCTGACTATTTATAAAAAGCTAATGCCTTCAATCTAGCTTCTTTATGGTCAACAATTGGCTGCCAATATTGTTGCAATTTATTATTGGCAATATATTGGTGAGGAAAGTGAATATGTTTATTTGGAATACTTTCTAACTCTGATAAGTATTTACGAATGAACTCTCCATTTGGATCAAATCTTTCGCTTTGTTTTATAGGATTAAAGATTCTAAAATAAGGCTGTGCATCACACCCCGTACTCGCAGCCCATTGCCAGCCCCCATTATTTGAAGCTAAATCACCATCAATAAGATGCTGCATAAAGTACTTTTCGCCTAGGCGCCAATCAATCAGTAAATGTTTTGTTAGAAAGCTAGCAACCACCATTCTTAAACGGTTATGCATCCAACCCGTTTGATTAAGTTGTCTCATGGCTGCATCGACGAGAGGATAACCTGTTTTACCTTCGCACCACGCATTAAATAACCCTTTATTATTATTCCATTGCACGTCTTTATACTTTTGATTAAAACATTGTTGCTTGCAAAGTCTTTGCTCATGAAAAAGTAAATGTCGATAAAAATCCCGCCAAATAATTTCGTTTAACCAGGAAAATTCTTCGGTATCGGTCGCTACTAATATATCGGGAAAACGATTCAACAATGAGACTAAAACATACCTAGGACTAATAACACCGGCAGCTAAATACGAAGAAATACCTGACGTCCCTTTAATTGATGGAATATCTCGTTGACTTGCATAAGAAGTGACTTTATCTTGAAAAAAGGTTGGTAAGGTATTGAGTTCATAATCACGCGCTAATGGCCACGAACTAGAGACTGTGTTTTCCCTATCGACAGTTAACTCTACATCAACAGATGTGTTAGTTTCTATTTTACCAAGGTATTCAAAACCAAATTGTTTTACGTGCTTTAACCAAGCCTTTTTAAACGGTGTGAATACTTTAAACATAATGCCAGATTGATTTAACACTTGCCCCTTGGGAACAATAACATCTGCTTCAAATAGCTTTAAAGGAATACCTTGTGCTGTGCATGATTTATCACGTTGTTGTTCATTGTATTCAAGCTCGCTATTAGCAAAAACTGTTTGAATATTATGTCTTAAACAGTATTTTTTAAGGTAAGTTACTTGCGCTGAAAAATCAGGCACATGTACTAATTTAAGCTCTATATTTAGGCTGGCTAATTCTTGAACTAGTGCTTTTGCATGACGTTTCACAAAATCAATTTTTATAGGTGACCAGTCGTGAACTTGCCATTGTTGTTCTGATATAAAAAAAATCGCCTTACGTGGCTCTTTATCGAATTCTCCTGGACAAGGAGTATTGATAAAGTGTTGTAAGCCGGGGTTATCGTGAGTTCTTAAATCGTTACGAAACCAAAGTATCATGGAGTTCCTTTATCCCTTTAAAGATCAGTAAGCATATCTAAGCTTAAGCTGTTCTGGGTACGGTGATAAATAAGCTTGCTTGGATAAATAATCTTTTGGGTATTGTAATAAGTAATGCTTAACCAAGGTTAATGGGGCAATTAAAGGAATAAGCCCTTCTCGATACGCATTAATTTGCTCACATAACTCTTGGCGTTCATTGCTTTTTAAGTGCTTAGAAAAATACCCTTGTATATGTGCCAAAGTATTCGCATGTTTTTTGCGCGTTGCTTTGATAGTTAACGCTGCCATTAACCCTGAAATATACTGAGCAGCCATGTCCTCTAACGATAGGTCAGCTCTGGCTAATAGTTGACCTAATTTTTTATACGCAACCAAATCATGACTCATGACCGTGTACTTATACTGGCTATGAAAAGTGGTTAATTTATGTTTAGTTAACCCTGACTCTTCTACGTTTTGCCAATGTTTATAGGCATATACACGAGCAACAAAGTTTTCTCGTATCAATGGATCGTTAAGTCGACCGTTTTCCTCACAAGGTAATAAAGGATTCGCAGCCATAATTTCTCGCGCAAAAGCACCCACACCATCGGATTTAAGTGAATTACCTTCGGGCGAATAAACTTTTACTCTTTCCATACCGCAACTAGGACTTTTTGCACAAAATACATAGCCACTTAAATGTTTCGTTACCTTGGCTACTTTTTTACCGTATGCTTTCAGCGCATCAGTTACATCGCCTGAGCCATCAGGTCGTGATACGATTATCACATCATCTTTTTTTATTTGTCGTATCGTAGGCCTTGGAATAGGTAAACCTATAGCAACCTCAGGGCAAAATGATTTATAAGTAACATGCTGTCCAAATTCTTGTATACAAAAGGTAGAAGGTTTATTGCTAGCATCAAAGCGAACCTTTTCACCAACTAAACAAGCGCTAATACCAATATGTAAATCTTTTTTATCAACAGAATGAATCATAATTATTCCCCAGTTAAACCTTAATTAAAGCAATAAATTAATAAATAAAAGTACCAATAGGGTTAAGTAACTTATTGATGCCTTGCGTGAAGTGTAGTGCATCGTTTGCAACCGTGTAACATAGACACCCTTGTGCAGAAACGGGGTTATGCGTATGTGAGCCATCAAGCATGATAAAATCACCTTTAACATACTCACCTCTTTCGTCACTAAATGAGCCGTCTAACAATAACGTTAGCTCAAAACCTTTGTGAGTATGTTGTGGAACACTACCGCCTGGTTCAATTTGCAGTAGACTGGTGTGTATTTCATTTTCATTCAACTGAATACGTGCTCTAGATAACTTGCCTATATGTGATGTTTTACCGAACGACATATTGTTTAACGCTGATGGCAATGTATAAGCTTTGTTATTAAATAACATTGTTTTTTCAACTACTGGCTCAACTTTATCAATGTCATCAGATAAGGTGATTTGTGCAATCATATCTTCTATATCAAGTGCATCAGCATTTAATTCACCAACACTTTCAATAGATTGATTTTCATCTACTATAAACCTATCTAAGAAAGCTTCTTCGAAGCTGACCTCTGCCACTTGATCGGTTAATTCCGCTATTTGTTGTTGGCATTGAGGACACATGTCAGCATGAATAGCAATGGCAGCTGATAAAGATGCAGGTAAGTCACCATCAACAAATGATTGAATTAATTCAAATTTAGGGTGGTGATTAATCATGTTCTTCTCCTAACTGCATTTTCAGTTTAGCTAAAGCTAAACGCAAACGAGACTTTATTGTGCCAAGTGGTAAATTAAGGTGGACGGCAAGTTGTTCTTGCGACATTTCCATAAAATAGAACCCTTTAACCACTTGTTGTTGTACTTCAGGAAGCTTTTCAATAACCGTTAATAATTGCTTGTTTTCAAGATGATCGTCAAAAGACTCATCTTCGCTAGTCATGCTTTCAGCAATGGGCCAAATGTCATCACTGAGGTTATCTTCCTTATTGCCTTTAATTTTTCGTAGCATATCAAAAGTTACATTACGCATTACGGTATATACCCAAGTTGTTGCAGCCCCTTTGTTTTGATTAAATAAATGGGCTTTACGCCAAACATTGCTCATTGTTTCTTGTACAACTTCGCTCGCTTGGGCTTCATTGGGAAATTTGTTTCGCGCTATACGTTGAATTTTAGGTGCGAAGAAATGAAACAACTGCGTAAAAGCTTTTTTGTCTCGTGAGGTTGCAACGGCATTAAGCCACTGACAAAGTTGAGGATGATCTATTTTATCTGACATGCTACTAGATTTAGCATTTGTCACTTTGCTTAGCAAGTTAGTTTGCATTGCATTATCACCGGTTAATCATTAAAACTTAAAATGTAATACGCGAAGCATTTGAAAAAGGATCACTTTTCTTTAAATTAACTTAACGATTTTTATTTTGACCGATAATCGATTGAACAAAATGTTTAGCTTCATCGTAACTATGTACATCAACAAAAGCGCTTTTAACGGCTAAATTAACCGGTAAAATCTCTAACCACCTTGCCACAACCCAGTTTGGATTTTGAGAATATCTATCAGGATATAACTCATTAAACATATTATTATTTACAAAAACTTCTTCTAATGAATCGCTAAGTTCAACAATAGAGTTGCCATCTATACCTTGTGACCAATGAAATGTTTCGCATACCGTGCCAAAATGTAAATCATCTAAATCTTTTTCAATCGACTGTATTTTTACAAGTGCTTTGCACTTAACATCAATCTCTAATACGCCATCTTTACCTTGATCAAAATTAACGACTTCAACCCAACTTCCCCACTTAATCAGTGGCTTTTCTGATGTCTGTGGATTCAGCCATATAACGAATCCTTCGCCTTGGGTGGCTATTTTTATCATTTTCAAATAACGCGGTTCAAAAATTCTTAACCGTGTTATGCCACCAACTAATAAAAAAACAGGTAATGGGAAAATAGGTAAGGTTAACGGTGCATAATTCATGTGTTTATCACTTCTTTATTTATTAATCTATGCTGTCTATATACGGTGCATAGTTTATAAACGATCAATACACAGTAATGAAAATAAATACAGAAATAGAATTTTCTACTGATCTTATACCTGAAAAACACGTATTGGTTAAATACTATGTTAGAAATTCAATCTATAAATTCACGAGGCTTTTTATGAATGTTCTTATAACCGGTGGTACAGGGCTGATTGGACAAAAATTAGTAAACGCACTTAAGCAAGACAAAGCAAATATTACAGTATTGACAAGAAATACTAAAAAGGCAGCTTCTACTTTAGGCTCAAATATTTCATTTATTGAAAAGTTGTCTCTTTCTTGTATTGAGAATCAAGACGTCGTTATCAACCTTGCTGGAGAGCCTATAGCCAATAAGCGATGGTCTAAAGCTCAAAAAAATAAAATTTGTCATAGTCGGTGGGACATTACTAAACAATTAACCGACTTAATTAAAAAGGCAGCAAGTCCACCTGGTTTATTTATTTCAGGTAGTGCGATTGGCATATACGGCAGACAACCAAATACACCGATAGATGAAACGTTTACACGATACAATCAAGAGTTTACTCACGAAGTATGTGAAAAATGGGAAAAACTCGCGTTAGAAGCAAAATCTGATGTGACCCGTGTTGTAGTGTTAAGAACGGGTATTGTGCTCGACTCTAAAGCAGGTGCACTCGCAAAAATGCTTCTCCCCTTTAGATTGGGTGTGGGTGGCAAGGTGAGTGGTGGACAACAGGTCATGTCGTGGATTCACATTGAAGATATGATTTCTGCCATTTTGCACATTCAAAATACACCGTCATTTAAAGGAGTAGCAAATATAACGTCGCCATACCCTGTGACTAATGGCATTTTTTCTAAAACGTTAGCTGAAACATTAAAGCGCCCTGCTATTTTGAATACGCCAGCCATACTTCTGAAGATAATATTTGGTGAAATGGCTGACTTATTGCTGTTCGGTCAACATGTATTACCCAGTAAACTCATTCATAGTGGTTTCAACTTTAAACATCCAACAATTGATAAAGCTCTGAAAAATTTACTTGATAAGTAATGCCCTGATTGGTAGAAAAACAACATTGATAAATTTAAATCATCAAGTTCGCACGGCAATCTACTTCCAGCCGATGGCCCATAAGTGCTCTGACTTAAGGTCCCTCCAATTGATGCTATATTCATTTTTAGTCATTACGGCTTCAATGATGCAATCGGTGACTTGCTGAACGTCATTAAAACTAACTTTTGTGACAATAAAATGTTTTTCTTTATTTACAATGTCAACTCGACTCCATTTACTATTAAGTAACGCTTTAGGATTAATTTTATTCATCAATTCAGCCTTATATCATTGCTTGTGCATCAAGTTTACATAATCTTAGAGAAAATGGCCCTTCCGTATTATTTTTAACTAATAGTCCAATTTGTTGGACATTTTCTGCTCTTAGTTTAGGGGCATTATCAATAACTCGTCCTCTAAATGAAGGAATAAAATCTTTTAATAAAAATACAAAGCGTTCAAGTTTATTTGGGCTTGTAGCAAAATTATGCTTATATGCAAGGCGATAGCCATCCACATAAGTTATCACTCTTAATTGGTAGGTAAATCCATCACCGATAACATCGATAGTGAGTCTATCTACTTTCTGAGAAAGAGGTTCTATGTGTTTAAATACAGAGCTGAAACCACCGTTATTTTCTAACGATATATCACCAGAAAACACACATAGACCATTTTTAAATACAATCTCTCCTTGAGACCTTCCACCCATCACATCATCGTTGATGACATGCCATAACGCCGCTTCTCTTTTATCCTCAAAATCAATCATGTATTACCCGTTGTTGTGTATTTTGGTGATGAGTTTATTGTTAATACGTTGTTGTTCATCATAAAGATCAAATGGTTGAGCAGTGATAAAGATAGTTCTATTGAAATAGCCTCTTTCACTTGAAAGTGTCAGTTTTCATTCGGGATACTATACCCCGCTTAACGGCAATTTTTCTTCGTTAATGACTTATCAAAAAACAACGTTATTTGTGCAACATCAACACCGAGTTTAGACATCGTTGTTTTATTCATAACTTTACTGTCATCTAGCTGATACATCCAATCGTCCATATCAAAAGAATAGCTATCATCATCAACAGGCACTAATAACTGATATTGCCAACGAAAAGCATGTCCTGTTTGCTTTCCTTTCGCTACGCCAATAACATCTTCAGCAATACCAGAATATTCGTTATTGGGTAGTTTAGTTAACAGCCATGTTCTATAACTAACTTCCCCATCATGAAAATAGAAAACTTCTTCTAGTTTTCCTTGGTTATTTTGCCATTGGCCATTGAGTTCAACACAAAATCGCCTCTTTACCTTAGTCGTATAGTCTTGAACCATTCCCCATGCGATGAACTCACCGTTAAAATAAGTCTTAATATCAAATTTAGGGGTAGTATTTTCATAATCGGAAATATCTGCGCTGCAACTTGTCAATAGCAACATTATAGATGCTAGCATTAGTCGTTTAAACATAGTCATAGTTCATTTCCTTTTAGAAGTTGTGCTCGCAATTTTGCTTGGCTTGTTTTTGGAGAAAGCCAAATATCTAAAAACAATTTACTAAATGCTTTATCTGTTATTACGCCAACTTTGACGTTATTAAAGTAGAATATCGACTTTTTCTCTTCAACTAACATAGTCAGTGAATCACCTGATGAAATGTTTGGCCAGATAGCCTTTAATCGAGAAATATAGGGGGTATATTGTGATTCAGATATGTTTAAATGTTTCCATTGCTCTACGGTACGCTCAAGAAGATCTTCAGTAGTAATATCTTTTAAATACTCTATTTTAAAGAGTATGGCCTCTGGCGAGTTATCATGGTAATAATTGCCTGATTTACTATACAAACTACTATTATATATATCCCAGAATAATACCGAAAATTTTGCTCTACCCACTTCCTTAAAACCTAACTGCTTATATTCTAAAGGGAGGTTTTCTAATAGATCTTCACTACCTGCGTTAGCTACCGATATGATCCCGTTAATGAACAATACGAGTATTAAAATTATACTAATCATTTTTTTCCCTGCCATAGAATATTTCTTTGAGGTGGAAAAATAACACCATTAAAATTGACCAAACTGGGGCTAATATAAAAAAGATTGCCAGTTGACTGTAACCAAGATCGACCGCCGATAATGATGCGCCACCGAGGTAACTTAAAGGGGGGAAAATAAAACCTATCAAGGATTGTAGTATTGTTGAATGTGCTAAAAACTGTAAGCTATGTGCTATCGTCGCTGCGAAAGCCGCCCATAATGTAATTAACCAAAATGGAATGAAATGAGGGTTAGGAAATATCAATATATTTGCTGAAAATAACAGCGTATCAACTAAAGTGCCTATCAATATGATAGACAATATTAATTTTACTTCACGCTTTATCTGCTCACACCAATAAAGATGAAGCCCTAGCCAAAGTAATGAAAACGGTATAAAAATATTACCGAATAAAATTAGCCCGAACCAAGATAGATTAAATCCAAGTAAATTAAGCAGCATAGTAATAACAAGTAAAGGTTTTGCTATATATACGTTTGATTCTGCCGTTTGGATTAAAATAGAATTAAAAAACTTAGACTGTACCAAAAGCATACGCGCAAATAACTTTAGTGACCTACTGACTAACTATTTATAATTTACTTTATTTATGAACTAAATTAATTAAATTAACGTACTGGTTGATATAGTAATAAATAATAACCACAAGGAATTCATAATGCGAAGCTTTCTTTTATATTGTTTAATCAGTTTTTTTGCTTTAATAACAATTGGATGTAGTAGTAATTACAACAACTGTCTCTTATACACATCTCCGAGCCCACGAGACGTAGAGGAATCTCGTA
>CAJXUT010000014.1 GCA_913061365.1 uncultured Colwellia sp. | reverse complement strand
GAGATTCCTCTACGTCTCGTGGGCTCGGAGATGTGTATAAGAGACAGTTTAAAAAGTACCCAAACCAAGATGGATTTTTTAATGAGTATGGTGGCGCGTTTATTCCGCCAAATTTAGAAGAAGAAATGAAGAAAATTAAAGAGGCTTATTTTGCGATTAGTAAGTCTCATAAGTTTATTTCTGAACTACGTGATATTCGAAAGTATTATCAAGGGCGTCCTACACCGGTTTATCATTGTCATCGCTTATCAGAAAAATATGGCGGTCAAATTTATTTAAAACGAGAAGACTTAAACCACACGGGCGCACATAAATTAAATCACTGTATGGGTGAAGCTTTACTTGCAAAACACCTTGGTAAGAAGAAGTTAATTGCTGAAACAGGTGCTGGCCAACACGGTGTAGCATTAGCAACAGCAGCAGCTTATTTTGGTTTAGAATGTGAAATTCATATGGGTGAAGTTGATATTAAAAAAGAATACCCAAATGTATTGCGCATGAAAGTACTTGGCGCAACAGTTATACCTGCAACTCATGGTTTGAAAACATTAAAAGAAGCTGTTGATAGTGCTTTTGAAGCTTACCTGAAAGATCCTATTTCAACTATATATTGTATAGGTTCGGTTGTTGGTCCACACCCATTCCCAATGATTGTTCGTGATTTTCAGCGTGTAATAGGTATTGAAGCAAGAGAACAGTTTTTAGAAATGACAGGTGAATTACCAGATAGTGTCGTGGCTTGTATTGGCGGAGGCAGTAATGCTATCGGTATGTTCTCTGCTTTCTTGGAAGATGATGAAAGTCAATTATATGGTATCGAGCCGGGTGGTAAATCATTAAACTTAGGTGAACATGCTGCTACAATGACGTTAGGAAAGCCAGGCATGTTGCATGGTTTTAAATGCTATACCTTACAAGATGAAAATGGTGAACCTGCACCAGTACATTCTATTGCAAGTGGCCTTGATTATCCGGGAGTAGGTCCAGAGCATAGTATGTTGAAAGACTTAGATAAAGTTACTTATGACAGCATCACCGATAAAGAATGTATTGATGCATTTTTTGAATTAAGCCGTTTAGAAGGCATTATCCCAGCATTAGAAAGTGCTCATGCCGTGGCTTATGCAATTAAACTTGCGCAAAAATATCCTGAAAAGTCTGTGTTAGTTAACTTAAGTGGTCGAGGAGATAAAGATCTTGATTATGTAGTTGATACATTTGGCTTGCCTGAATAAAACGCCAACAACGTAGTAGGTGATAGATTATCATCTACTACGTAATCTCAAAGAGTATCTACCCCAAAAGAATAGCAGGATCATCTCTTACACTACACACTACAACAGCGCAGGGTTAGTTTTTCTTTGTTGTGGAGAATTGACTATACCATTCTACTTCACTGATTAAGTCCTTGCTGGATTCTAATCGGTCTATAAATGTTAAGCCGTTTAAATGGTCTAATTCATGCTGAAAAATTCGAGCGAGAAAACCTGATAATTCTTTCTCTATTTGATTGCCTTGTTGGTCATAATAACGCACCGTTATTTGATGGTGCCTTGGTACTAAACCGCGCATACTAGGAACACTTAAACAACCTTCCCAATCTTTTATTTTCTTATTTGAAAAACTTAATATTTCAGGATTAATAATTGCTGTTGGCTTCATTAATGGTGCATCTGGATAACGTGTATTGGGCTTAGAGCACATAATAAAAATACATGAACTATGATAAATTTGTGGTGCAGCAATACCAACGCCGCCCGCTTTCGCTACTGCCAACATCATTTTACTAATTAATTGTTGATACTCATCATCAAGTATTTTTTCAATGTTAATCTTTGTTGCTTTTAGCCTTAATACAGCATGGCCTAATTGAGCAATTGGATAGATATCTTTGTTATCTTGATTCATTTTACTTTAGCCTTTATTATTTAACTGTATTGTATAAGTACTTGTTATTAATTGCTATATGTTAAAAAAGTGTTATTAATCAATACATGTTTTTTACGTAATAAATCTATTAAATATTGATATGAAACTATCAAAATGTCATATGTAAACTAATACATCACGTTGTGTGAATAGGGTGTTTTTTGAAATCATTTACCATATTATTTTTAGTAATTATTTCTTTCTCTTCTATAGCACAAGGTAGCCTAGTCTTTGCAACTCACACAAGGCCTCCTTTAAGCTTATATTTGAAAGAAGTACTTAATGAAGCTTTGCAACCATACTCTATCAAGGTAGAAGTGATTGAGATGCCTGGAAGTAGAGTAATATCTCATGTTAATGGCGGAGTTGTGGATGGTGATATTGTACGTGTAATAAATTTCAAAGATGTTTCAGATGCAGATACCTCCAATTACTTACGAGTTAATGAATCAATTGTATTAACTGAAATTGTTATGATCACATTGGCGCAAACTGAGGTTGCCAATCCAATTACTTGGAAAAGCATTAACCAAGGAAATGTAGCATTTCAACGGGGCTCAAAAACAATAAGAATGAATCTGGGCAAGCAGAATCGTTTTGCTGCATCTTCTAGTCAACAAGTATTAGAAATGGTGGCAAAGAAACGTGTTGATTCTGCTATTATGTTTTCTTCCGTTGCGAAAAACTTATTAAGCAAAAACCCAGCACTTAAAGAAAAACTCGTAATACAGACACCAGCGGTTATGTCATTTCCACTTTATACTTACCTACATAAAAAACATGCTGAACTGCGACCTAAACTTGAACACTCTTTACAACAACTTAAAGCGAATGGCTTTATACGTAAAACAGCTCAAAAGTATCAAATTACTCCAGCAAACATTTTACCCTAAGTCATTTCTTTTAAATAATTTCAAACATTTCTAGTGGCGTTATATTATGTTTAACGTATCGACAAATGCTTTGTTTATAAAACTTTCCTCTCAAGCATTAGTTCAATTATTGTAGCTAAAGTAGAAGGTAAGCTTTTAGCTTGTTTAATTGATTTTTAATTGATTTTTAATTGAGGGAGGGCTATTTGACGTAGTAACTTTTATTCTGTTTTTGAGCGCTGGGCAAACATAGGTTAAGTTTACATCTATCAATGCTAGTATGTACTTAAAATTTATGAAGTTTATGTGAATTGCTGTTATTTACAACAAAACATAAGCGGATATAATATCAATACAAATTAAATTTAGGGGAAAGAATTGTCCTTATCTGCTAAAAGTCAGCTAAATAAGAGTGTTTTTTTTGGTGCCTCATCTATTATTGTTGCTCTTTTACTTTATACCGTAGCGTTACCTAAGCAAGCACAGAGTTTATTCGCTCTCATTCAGGCAACTATTGTTGATAACGGTAGTTGGTTTTATGTATTGACGGTGGCATTTATCTTCTTTTTTGTGATGTTTCTTGGTATTTCTCGTTATGGTGATATTCGTTTAGGGCCTGATCATTCAACACCTGATTACTCGCTAATTACTCGCTAATTACTTGGATTTCTATGCTATTTGCGGCAGGCATGGGCATAGGGTTAATGTTCTTTGGTGTAGCAGAGCCCTTGATGCATTATTTATCTCCACCCACGGCAGAAGTTGGCACGGTGACTGCGGTTAAAGAAGCAATGAAAATGACTTTTTTCCATTGGGGTCTTCATGCTTGGGCTATTTATGCGATTGTGGCATTGGTGTTAGCATATTTTAGTTATCGTCATAGTTTACCCTTAACATTACGCTCTGCGTTATACCCATTGATCGGAGACAAAATTCATCAATGGCCTGGACATTTAGTTGATATATTTGCTGTAGTAAGTACTGTTTTTGGTGTGGCAACATCACTTGGTTTAGGTGCATCGCAAGTGAATGCAGGTTTTGGTTATTTATTTGGCTTTGACGTTTCCACTACTAATCAAATCGTCATTATGTGTGTGATTACTGGGCTAGCAGTTATCTCTGTCGCTACAGGGTTAGATAAAGGAATAAAAATACTCTCAGAGACCAATATGCTTTTGGCAATTATTTTGTTGGCATTAATCTTTATATTGGGACCTACAGTCTTTTTGTTGCAAGCATATTTACAAAATATTGGTGATTATTTAGCTGATATAGTGCACAACACGTTTAATTTATTTGCCTATAAAAAAACTGATTGGATTGGTGGTTGGACAATATTTTACTGGGGATGGTGGTTAGCTTGGGCTCCTTTTGTTGGCTTATTCATTGCTAGAATTTCACGAGGTCGTAGTATTAGAGAGTTTATCGTGGGTGTAATGTTGATACCTACAGTGTTTACTTTATTCTGGATGACTATCTTTGGTAATAGCGCTATTGATTTAGTGCATAATCAAGGCATTACTGAATTAGGCGAAATGGTTAGCCAAAATTCATCAGTGGCTTTATTTGTATTTTTAGAAAACTTCCCTCTGACTAACGTACTCTCATTTTTTAGTGTCTTAATGATTGTTATCTTTTTTGTTACTTCCTGTGATTCTGGTGCTATGGTTGTTGATATGCTTTGCTCGCATCGTCGAAATGATACTCCGTTATGGCAACGTGTTTATTGGGGAGTGGGTATTGGTGTCGTTGCAGCTATTTTATTATTAGCTGGAGGACTTAATGCGCTGCAAACAATGACAATCGCAAGTGCTTTACCTTTTACTGTGGTGTTATTACTTGCCATTATTGGCTTGATTAAGGCGTTAAGGGTAGAGGGGTTTAAACAAGAAAGCCAATTGATAACTGCAATACCTCATTCGAGTAATGAAAACAATGATAGCTGGCAAATGCGATTAAAGAATATTGTTGATTTCCCTAACAAGAAAAATGTTAATAAGTTTATTAGTCAAATTGTTGCTCCAGCCTTTGATTCAGTGGCGAAAGAGTTAAGTGAAAATCAAATAACAGTTGATATTTCGTCTGAAGATGGCCTGATTTTTATTGTTAATCATGGAGAAGAGCAAGAATTCGTTTACCGGGTACTTGTGCGTAAACATTCACAACCTGACTTTGTTACTGAAGGTGAAGATGATGAGCAAAGTTATTATCGAGCAGAAGTACACCTGAATGAAGGTGGACAAGATTACGACATAATGGGATGGTCTAAAATGGCAGTGATTAATAATCTTATTGATCAATACCACAAGCATTTACACTTTTTGCACCTAATGCGTTAATCAGTATGAATGTTGGCTTACCTACGTTTGCTGACATTCATTCCGTGCTTTAGCTAAGCATCAAACTTATTCTTAAATAACTGTGCAACAGACTTTATTTTTGCCACTACCTTTTGCTTTA
The DNA here is from genome assembly GCA_913061365.1 of uncultured Colwellia sp. Taxonomy (GTDB): domain Bacteria; phylum Pseudomonadota; class Gammaproteobacteria; order Enterobacterales; family Alteromonadaceae; genus Colwellia. The sequence goes on along the minus strand of CAJXUT010000014.1, from coordinate 24,360 downwards.
TAAAGCGCATTATCTGCATTTTTAAGGATATCTTTTATCTTAACATTGTCGTTATGCTCAATAATAGAACATGCTCCGATAGAAACCGTTAATTTATTATGTGTTTGATTAAATAAATGTTCTATATTTTCATCTTCGATACTTGTACAGATTGATTTTGCAACCTTACAAGCTTGTTCATGTGTTTTATTAATAAGAACTACTAGGAATTCTTCCCCACCAAAGCGAAAACAATAATCATCGTCTTTATTAACAGTATTAAGTAAAGTTGCAGCCACTTTCTGTAAAGCTACGTCACCTTCATTATGACCATAGTTATCATTGTATTTTTTAAAGTTATCTATATCGATAAATAATAATGAAAAAACTAAATCATGTTGTTTAGCACGCAATAGAAGGTCATTGGCAATTTTATCAAAGTGTCTCCTGTTTAATAAATTTGTCAGTGTGTCCAGTGTACTTAACTCTTCAATGAATCGTATATGTTGAGATGTATTGGATACGAGCACTTTGAACTTTCTAGCTAAATCGCCAATTTCATTATTTGTTGTTATTGCAGGAATATTATCTATATCAATTGCCTGTATGTCATGAGAGAGATGCTTTGTTAACTGCTCTATAGGATGAATAAACCATTGAATTGCTAATATTATTAACAGAGACGTAATGCTTAGTGTGAAAAAAGATTCTAGCAAAAGTGATCGTAATAGAGTGTCTTGTAGTTGTTTAAGTGGAGAAACATCGAAAATAAAATTGATATTTCCCCCTTTGTTATTGGTTGAGGGTATTGAAAAAGTGAGCATCCAGTTTTTTTGAATAGCTGGGGTGTTTTTGATAAAAGGTAAATTTAATTGGCTGAGTGCCTTTTTTTGTTTTAAGTTCTGCGTGTATTTTAATTTTTCTTCTTCTATCCTGTGTAAAAGAAAATTTACTTTCACGGTATCAATATTTTTGTTTAACAAAGCAGTAGATAACTTTTCTATCCTTTCATCTAAGGAGGCTGAATAATTAGCAGGGTAATAATTTCTCCATGTCTCACCAAGGGCTTTGTGATAGGCGAATTGATACTTATTTGATCTTTCTGATACGCCATTAACTTCTAGGTATATCAATGATGACATTGATTTTAATCTATCGACAAAAGTTGGTAGGTATATGTTTGCATAGTTATTACCCTCGATTGACAGCGAAATGATATTGTTAAGTTGTCGAGCAATATTTTTATGGTTTTCTACCGATTGAGATTCCAATAAAGGCCATTGTTGCTTGTATTGGTAATATCCAGCACAAGTAGTTAGAACAATCTGAACCGTTAAAAAAGTTAAAATCAGTTTATGCTTAAGACCCATATTCATTATTTTTGGAAAATATCAATAATAGGTGTAGCACAAGTTCCATTCATACAGATATCTTTATTACTGGTATGACATTGAATACATGCTTGCACATTAAATGAAGGGTGAGAGCTACTAATATCGTTGCCTTCACGGTCATAAGTCCCGTATATGGCTTCTCCTGCAATATGCTCGGTTACAAAAATAATATTACTGTCTTCATAAATGCCTACAGCTGTTGGACCATCAGCATAAGGCCCATGGGTTTTGTATGATGTTAGTTTCTCTTTAGGAACATAAATATTTAACTTTGTACCTTTTCCTTGGTTTATCCAATTATAAGTTCTCACGGTATTTTGAATAAATAAAGATGTGCCTTCAGGTAATTCCACATTTTTACCCGGAATTATACTTTCTTTTACTAAGATCCATTCATTGATGTTCTTAGGGAAACTAGCCGTAGAATTAGCCCATAATGAAGGGGTTAATAAACATAAGGTTATAAATATTAATATACTTTTCACTATTTTTATATTCCTCTAGTTAGTGCTGTAAGACTAAAAGTCTGCTTTTCAACGTATGTAATTTTTGACAATAAATATTATGTGACAAAACTAAAATAGCTATGTTGTAATTTTTATATTCCATAAGAAAGTTGTACGTGAAAAATGATATTTTTATTGTATAATATTCAAACCCATCATTGATTAGTACATTGGTCTATTTCCGCTGTATTTATCAATTTTGCAAAAGGAATTACGCTTGATGATCTATTGTTTAAAGGTTCAAACTATATAGATGAAACCACTATTTTCTTTAATATTGCTCTGGTTTCTTATGTTCCTAACATTACCTATCAGGGCAACAGAGCCTCTTAAAATTGGCGTGCTCGCATTTCGACCTAAAGTGCAAGTATTAGCACAGTGGAATCCACTAGCCCAATACCTCCAGCAACAACTTGAGACAAACGTAACGCTTACCGCCTATGGTTATTTAGAACTTAAAAACGCTATTCTAAATGACGACTTAGACATTGTAATGACTAACCCTGCTCATTATATCTCATTAAGACACAACAACCACTTATCTGCTCCACTTGTTATGCAAATAACCAAGAACAATGGTTATGAACTTACTACATTTGGTGGTGTTATTTTTACAAAAAAAACATCTCTTGTGACTAAGCTAGCAGATATAAATCAATATTCTATTGCCGTTACTAAACAAGAGTCTTTAGGGGGCTATCAAATGCAAGCCTATGAGCTGTTTAGTGCGGGTTTATCGCTCCCCAAAGAACAGCACCTGCTTATTACAGGCATGCCTCATGATAATGTTGTTAACGCGGTATTATCTGAAAAAGCAGAAGTAGGCTTTGTTCGTTCAGGTGTGCTGGAGTCTTTACATAGCGAAGGTAAGATAGATATAGCAAATATCAGAATATTGAATCAGCAAAAAACAGCGGGTTTTCCACTAATAAAATCTACACCTCTTTATCCTGAATGGCCTGTGGCTATTACGCAAAATGTAGATAATTATTTAGCTCGTCAAATAACCATCGCTTTACTTGCTTTACAGCCTGAAAATGAAGCTGCCATCAAAGCAGGTATTCATGGTTTTACTATACCGTCTACTTATTCAGCGGTAGAAGATTTGTTAAGAGAATTGCGTGTAAAACCATTTGATGTAATCCCTCCGGTGAGTGTGTTTGAGTTTTGGCAACAGCATATGAAAGGGCTTGTTATTGTCATTGGTCTAGCACTCTCATTAATTATTTTAGGGTTTGGGATTTTTGTTCAAAATCGTTTTATAAAGAAAAATGAGCGTTATTTATTATCTGTTCAAGATGATTTAAAAAGCACGCTAAATGCAGTGCCTGACTCAATGTTTGAAGTTGGACTTGATGGTACCTATTACCATGTTTGGTCATCTCATTCACATTTACTCGCAGCAGCCGAAAAAGATATGTTAGGTAAACGGATATCAGAGGTGTTAGATCATGAATCAGCAACAATATGCTTAGCAGCGTTACAAGAAGCTAATGTAAATAAATTTAGTTCTGGCCATAAGATTAAACTGATTCTTAATGATGAGGAAATGTGGTTTGAACTCTCGGTAGAAAAAAAAGAACTAAGCTATGAAGGGCAACCTGTTTTTATCGTGCTTTCTCAAAATATTACAGAAAGAATAAAATCTGATGAGAGGCTGAAACTGGTATCTTGTGTGTTTTCTGATATTCAAGAGAGTGTTTCTATTACCGATGCACAGGGGATCATCATTGATGTTAATACTGCTTATTGCAAAACTACAGGCTACAGTCGTGAAGAAGTTATTGGGCAAAATCCTCGAATATTAAAATCTAACAAGCAGTCACCAGAGTTCTATATCGCAATGTGGCAACAAATTAATGACGTTGGATTTTGGCAAGGTGAACTGTGGAATCGTACTAAAAATGGCAACATATACGCTAGTTTATTAAGTATTACCTCTCTTAAAAATGAGCAGGGGGTAGTAACTCATTTTATTGGTGTTTCTACTGATGTAACTAAAAGTAAGCAGCAAGAAGAAAAGCTGAATTTGATGGCACATTATGATGTGCTAACCGGTTTGCCTAATCGTGCATTGTTTATTGACCGTTTTCATCAAGCGATTGCTCATAGTAAACGAACAGAAATGCAATTGGCCGTCTGCTTTCTTGATTTAGATAAATTCAAACCAGTTAATGACCTTTATGGTCATGATGTGGGAGATCAATTACTCATTGAAGTAGCACAACGTATTCAATCTTGTCTACGAGAAGAAGATACTGTATCGCGTCAAGGGGGAGACGAGTTTGCTTTGCTGCTCAGTGATATAAGGTCAATTAAACAAATAGAGGTTACGTTAGACCGACTACATTACTTACTTTCAAGGCCTTATAATATAAATGGCGTTACTCACACCATTACTTTATCTACAGGGGTGACAATTTACCCTATAGATAATGGCGATATAGATACACTATTACGCCATGCTGATAATGCAATGTATCAAGCAAAACAAACTGGCCGGAATCGCTATCACTTATTTAGCATTGAACAAGACCATGAGATAGCACAAAAAAATCACCGCATTGATGAAATCAGTCAGGCTTTACTTAAAAAAGAATTTGAACTGTATTATCAACCCAAAGTCAATATGCTTACGGGAGAGGTCTTTGGTGTTGAAGCACTTATTCGTTGGATTCACCCTAAAAAAGGCATTATTTCGCCATTAAGTTTTTTACCCTATATTGAAGGTACTGAATTAGAGATCAATATTGGTAATTGGGTTATTGATAGTGCGCTTTGCCAACTTGAACATTGGGCTAAACTAGGCATAAAGGTTGAAGTGAGTGTAAATATAGCATCAGAGCATATGCTATCGAATAGCTTTCTGTTAAGTGTTAAAGCGGCACTTGCTAAATATTCATCAGTAGATTCTAAACTTCTCCAATTAGAAATCCTTGAAAGCAGTGCTCTAGGGGATTTAAACTCAATAAGTGAAGTCATAAAATCATGTCAGAAAGAGTTTGGCATTAAAGTCGCTTTAGATGACTTCGGTACAGGGTATTCGTCATTAACCCATTTAAGAAATCTACCGGTTAATATTATTAAAATTGATCAAAGTTTTGTGAGAGATATGCTTGATGACCCAAGTGACTTTGCCATTATTGATGGCGTTCTTGGGCTATCTGATGCTTTCAACCGTGAGATTATTGCAGAAGGAGTTGAAACCACTAAACATGGTTTGATGTTATTGTTAATGGGATGTGTAGAAGCGCAAGGTTATAGTATTGCTAAGCCTATGTCTGCTGACAGTTTTCCTCGGTGGCTAAAAAGCTATGTACCTGATCAAGCTTGGTTACAGTTTGCTCATAAACAGGCAACACAGAAAGATAAAAAAATTCAGTTTTTCTCATTAATTATTGAACAGTGGAAAGAAATGTTTATTAATAATGTTCGGTCATCATTAGAGGATTCTGAACGTTGGCCAATAATGAACAGCGAACATTGTTTTTGCGGCGAGCAAATAAATCGTATCAAGCAAGACAAATTACTTGCACCTGAAGATTTTAAAAACTTAGCGCAATTTCATGAGTTATTACATATTAATGCACAAGAATTATACCAGCAATATATTGATGGCGATATTGAGAAGGCACGTGACGGTTTAGATGAATTTCAGGTGACTTTCGATCGTATCAAACCGCTATTACAAAAATATTCATCGCTATTTGAAATAGATAACTTGGCAGAACAGCAGCATGACTAATGAAAAACAACCTCTAACTTCCCCTTGCGAATGTACCTTATATTTAGTTCGACATGGCGAAATAGAGACCACGGGCATATTAGCAGGCAAAACTGATATTGCTTTATCAGCTGTTGGTCGTGAGCAATTAGCAAAAGCGATAAACCCGTTACCAAATATTAGTCGTTGTGTTAGTTCACCTTTAGTACGTTGTCATGAACTGGCAACACAATATTGCCAGCAGCGTAATATTGAGCTTGAAGTTGAAAGCAACTTACAGGAAATGAACTTTGGTGATTGGGATGGGGAAACCTATCAAGCATTGTGGGATATGGATAAAAAGTCAGATTTATCTTCAATAGGGGATTTTTGGCAAAACCCTTGGCAAAATTCACCGCCTAATGGTGAAACAATGGTAAATTTTGTTAGCAGAGTTGATCATTGGTGGCATAACTATTTAGCTCATGATGATTTGCTTGATACGCTTGTGTTTACGCATGGAGGTGTTATCAAGCATTTACTTGCTAGAGTGTTAAATTTACCTATTCCAGGTACTGTGCATATGACATCGTTTGATGTGCCGTATGCTAGTGTGATTAAAATATCCTTATACCGAGATGAAAACAGAAAAGTATGGTCCAAGCTTATGTTATAAGTCATACCATTTTTGTTATGGGAAAAGCTAAATAATACTTGCTATTTCTCCCCATCAGTTGATAATCGCGTTCAGTAAAATATGTCATTAATTTTTTTTGTTATTGCACTTCAAAAGAGCAATATTTGGGAATGTGGTGAAAAACCACAACTGTACCCGCAACTGTAAATCACTATTTAAGTAAAGCTTGTTTTTTAGCTAATCTTTTATACTGATAAAGTCAGGATACCCATTAAAAGTTAATTATCTATATTAATTCGAGCGGGTTACTCGAACATTGTATTTCTATTCAGTTGTTATCTAACGTTATGTTGATAATGACGAATCGACAGTGCTCTGTTTGACCGTTTGAACAATAAGCGAGTGAACATTGAGCCAACATTCCAAAGCAGCTACATCATTATTAACCGCAGAGCACCTTAGATGGCGCACTGACGGTACTTTAATCCTCGATGATATTACTTTTGCTATTACACAAGGTAGCTTTACGGGTATTTTAGGGCCGAATGGTGCAGGAAAATCCAGTTTATTACGTTGTTTGTACCGCTTTGTTAAACCTGAACAAGGTGTTATAACTTTTGAGCAAGATGATATTTGGCAATTAAATGCCAATGATTATGCTAAAAACGTTGCTGTTGTTTTGCAAGAAACACCATCCCATTTTAACTTGACCGTGCATGATGTTGTCGCCTTAGGCTTAATTCCTCATAAAGGAATATTTTCACGCGCGAGTTCTACTGATAATGAAAAAATTGAACAAGCAATTGAGCAAGTTGGCTTAACACATAAAACCAAGCAAAACTTTGAAAATCTATCAGGTGGAGAAAAACAAAGGGTATTAATTGCACGTGCCATTGTTCAGTCTCCTCGTTTACTGATTATGGATGAACCAACAAGTCACCTAGATGTGCGTTATCAAATTCAGGTAATGGAATTAGCTAAATCGCTTGATATTACAGTTATTGCTTCTTTTCATGATTTAAATCTTGCCAGTGCTATGTGTGATAACTTATTAGTACTTGATCAGGGTAAGCTGGTTTGTCAAGGTACTCCCCAAGAAGTACTGACTAAAGAAATGTTGTCAGATGTTTTTGGTGTTTGTGCTCATATTAGCGAACATCATCAGCATAAAGTTCCGCATATTTCATATTATTACGGTTATCTCACAAGTGAGCATGAACATGGAGAGATTCATGATTAAATCTAAACAGACCAACAATAATCGTATTTCTTGGTTGGGGATTAAGCACATTAACCAAACTGTAATAACCATCACCGCGCTATTAACTTGTTTAGTTAGCTTTTTTTGTGCACTGTCTTTTGGCGCAGCAGATATATCTTTTATTGATGTATGGCATAGTGTCGGTCCCGCGAAAGCAGAGAATGATATTGGATATATCCAACGAATTATTTGGGATTTGCGTATGCCTAGAGCCATTTTAGCATTGCTGGCGGGTTCTGGTTTAGCAGTGTCAGGCTTAATTCTTCAAACAGTTACTCGTAACCCATTAGCCGATCCTTATTTATTTGGTATTTCATCTGGCGCATCACTAGGTGTTGTTATTTTAATTGCTTTTACAGGGGGCATTTTTACTGTATTAACACCTATTGCTGCTTTTATCGGCAGCTTAGTTGCCATGATGATGCTTATGCTCATTGCTGGCCGTAGACAAAGCCAACAAGTTGAATCTATGTTGTTAGCTGGGGTTGCCTTATCCTTCTTATTTAGTTCACTGACAAGTTTATTGCTCTACCATACTGACCCCCAAGCGGTTACTGCTGTGCTGTTTTGGACCATGGGTAGTTTTTCGCGTGCCCAGTGGGAAAACCTACTATTTCCCACGATAGTGATTACAGCATGTATTACGTTTATGTTGGCTTATCGACGTCAATTGAATGCCATGCTATTAGGTGATGAAAGTGCCACAACACTTGGCATTAAGGTAAATCGATTTCGCTTGGTGATGTTACTACTGAGTTCATTAATTACGGCTACCTTGGTTTCAATGTGTGGTGGTATTGGTTTTGTTGGCTTAATGATCCCACATATTGTACGATTTTTTGTATCCCAAGGTACTGTTTTCGGCATTTTACTGACAGCGCTTGTGGGAGGAATATTTATGGTGTGGGTTGATATCTTATCGCGTACTGTTTTGGTAAACCAAGAGTTGCCAGTGGGAGTGATAACCGCAGCAACAGGGAGTCTATTTTTCCTTACCTTACTCTACTTTAGAAAGAATAGACCAAGTTAATGAATACTATTAATCAAAAATATCTTCAATCATTACAGCTCAAAGCTGTAGTAACTCATTGATAATCTGCTTGAGAAAAATATGACTTTTACAATTCAGCCTGTTAGCGCGCAATTTGATGACAAAATTCAAGCTAAAATTGACGGTAAAACTAAGCCTCTTGGTGCATTAGGACAACTAGAAACTGTCGCTAAAAATCTTGCACGTGTGCAGGCGATGACGACGAATCAAGTTGACTCTATCGCAATAGCTTGTCCTCACCTTATTATTTTTGCTGGTGATCATGGTGTCGCTGCTGAGGGCGTTTCAATAGCGCCAAGTGAAGTGACAGGGCAAATGGTAGCTAATTTTGCTACAGGTGGAGCTGCAATTAGTGTTTTTTGTCGTCAATTAGGTTGGCAGCTAAGTGTTGTTGATGCAGGAATTTTGCATAAACCTGCTCAAGAGTTAAATGTCATTAATCAACGGTTAGGAAGCATTACACAGCCATTACATAAAGCATCAGCGATGACATTAGCTAATGTGAAGCAAGGCTTTACCATGGCTGATGAGCTAATCAAAAAGAGCAAGAGTAACGGCAGTAATTTGGTCGCTTTTGGTGAAATGGGTATAGGAAATACTACTTCTGCATCGGCTATTATGGCCGCAATAATGAAACTACCTGCAGAGGAAACTGTCGGTAAAGGAACAGGGGTTTCAGATGAAGTTGTACTCAAAAAGCAGCAAGTGGTTAAACAAGCACTTTCGCTTCATCAAAATGATTTATCGGATCCTATGCAAATACTGGCTTGTTTAGGAGGCTTTGAAATAGTACAAATTACCGGAGCTATGTTATCGGCAGCCCAAGAAAATATGCATATATTGGTAGATGGTTTTATTTGCACAGCAGCGGCTATGGTTGCAATTGAAATAAACCCGGCTGTTAAAGATTACATGATTTTTGCTCATTGCTCAGGGGAACAAGGACATAACAAAATGTTGCAATGGCTTAATGTTGAGCCGCTATTAAACCTAGGTTTACGTTTAGGGGAAGGAACTGGGGGAGCATTAGCTTTACCACTAATTCAAGCAGCAGCAGCTTTTTATAATGACATGGCAAGTTTTGAGCAAGCGTCAGTTACACAGGTTGTTTAACCAGACCTAACAAGATAACGTCAAAAATGAACATTATGAATGTGAAATTTAAAGAAAAATTACTAGAAGAAAAAACATTATTGCTGTTAGCGGTGAGTTTTTTTACGCGTATTCCTGTGAATTTCATTACAGAGATTACGCCTGCCCAATTAAATAAAGCTAGTCGATATTTTGCTATTGTTGGTCTTTTGGTAGGGGTTATTTGTTCTTTACTTTACCTCGTTTCAGCTCAATACCTACCGAAAGCTATTGCTGTTTTAATCGCTATGGCTACAAGCTTGCTATTAACGGGTGCATTTCATGAAGACGGTTGGGCTGATGTTTGGGATGGTTTTGGTGGCGGTTGGAGTATTGAACAAAAACTAAACATCATGAAAGACAGCCGCTTAGGTACCTATGGTGCTGCGTCTCTTTTTATTATTTTAGCCATTAAATATCAAAGTTTAATGGCACTAAGCTCTCCCGTTGTTGCCTTGATTTTAGCTAATACCTTAAGTCGTGTGGTAGCGACTAGTTTAATTTACGATATGCCTTACGTTGCCCTTGATGCAACGTCTAAGGTTAAGCCTCTTGCTCAAGAATTATCTACAAAGAGCCTATTAATTTTATTATCAACGGGGCTTCTCGTTAGTTTATATTTTTTACCTTTATATGAATGCATTTTATTGTTCGCTGTTTTGTTTTTGTTTAGAGCACTCATAGCGCTATGGTTTAAGCGCCAATTAGGTGGTTATACCGGTGATTGTTTAGGTGCCGCACAACAAAGTAGTGAGATAGTTATTTATGTTTGTTTATTAGTCTTTGGTTACGGTGATGCAGTTATTACCAGTGTAGGAGTTATTAGATAATGACTATTCATTTAATTTTAGGCGGTGCTCGTTCAGGTAAAAGCTCATTTGCTGAAAAACAAGCAGTGCAATATGAAACTAGCGTGAAGTCTCATATTTATTATTTAGCAACTGCTCAATCGTTAGATGGTGAAATGTCTGCGCGTATTAAACAACATCAACTACAAAGACCCCGTCATTGGCCGCTGATTGAATCTCCTATTGAGTTGGCAAATGCACTAAAAAATATAATAGCAAAACATCAGAGCGAGCATAAAGAAACGATGACCGTTTTAGTTGACTGTCTTACGTTGTGGCTTAGTAATTGTTTATGTTCAACCCGAAATCATTGTTGGCAGCAAGAGAAACAATTACTCCTTGAATTATTGTCACAATATAAACAAAGTAGTGAAATTAATTTGTTGTTTGTCAGTAATGAAGTAGGTCACGGTATTGTACCTATGGGTGAATTATCAAGAGATTTTGTTGATCAAGCTGGCTGGTTACACCAAGAAATTGCTGCAATAGCCTCGCAAGTAGATTTTATTATGGCAGGCATTCCCTTAACGTTAAAATCTAAGGAACATAAATGAAAACCTTGATGATACAAGGCACTACTTCTGATGCCGGAAAAAGTACTGTAGTTGCAGGGCTTTGTCGTGTTCTTGTTAACAGAGGCTTTAAAGTTGCCCCCTTTAAACCTCAAAATATGGCATTAAATAGTGCCGTAACAGAAGACGGTGGTGAGATAGGTAGGGCACAAGCACTACAGGCCATTGCTGCGAATATTGCACCAAGAGTTGATTTTAACCCTATTTTATTAAAGCCAAATAGTGACACAGGCGCGCAAGTGATTGTTCATGGTAAAGCGCTATCAAATATGGAAGCGAGCAGTTATCACGACTATAAAAAAGTGGCAATGAATGCCGTGGTTGAGTCTCATATTCGCCTAGCAAATGAATTTGATGTTTTAATGGTTGAAGGCGCTGGAAGTCCAGCTGAAATTAACTTACGTCAACATGATATTGCTAATATGGGTTATGCTGAAAAAGTTGATTGCCCGGTAATTTTAGTTGCTGATATTGACCGTGGCGGGGTATTTGCGCACTTGGTAGGAACGCTTGAATTATTGTCTGAATCTGAACAAGCGCGCGTTAAAGGTTTTGTCATTAATCGCTTTCGTGGTGATATAAAGCTACTAGAATCAGGTTTAACTTGGCTTGAAGAGCGAACGGGCAAGCCAGTTTTAGGGGTATTACCATACCTGCATGATTTAGCCCTTGATGCTGAAGATGCCATTGCAATTGATAATAAAGTTAATGAAAGCAAAATTATTATTGCAGTACCTTTACTACCTCATATAAGTAACCATACCGATTTTGATCCCCTACGCCTAAACCCTGAAATTGATTTACGCTACATTAAAATGGGTGAACGTATTGAACATTGTGATCTAATTATCCTACCGGGAAGCAAAAACGTCATAGCAGATTTAGCTTTTTTAAAGACACAAGGCTGGCAAGAGGATATTAATCGTCATTTGAGATATGGCGGTAAAGTCTTCGGAATTTGTGGTGGCTTTCAAATGTTAGGGGATAAAATATTTGATCCACATGGTATTGAATCAACATTTGAAGAAAATGGTGAAAGGGCAATTGCGGGGCTAGGTTTAGCTGAGTTTACAACGACATTGACAACAGAAAAAACGCTGACACAAGTGTCTGGAAAATTATCGTTATCAGATAATCAATGTGATGTCTTTGGTTATGAGATTCATTGCGGCTACTCCCAAGGGAGTGCACTTACCAATCCTTTAATCAAAGAACTATCAATTGGTACCACTGGTGTTGATGGATTTATTTCACCAGATAATCAAATAGCAGCAACATATTTACATGGATTATTTGATCACAGCGCTGTAACAAGTGCTGTACTGCAATGGGTAAAAACTGATCATGGTATTGAATCAGTTATTGATATTGATGAGCATCGAGAAGTTCAGCTTGAACGTTTAGCTGGCATTTGTGAGCAATATTTACAAATGGATGAAATAGAGAAAATTTTACAAGCGGGCGTTACCACTAATGGTAATAAAAAGGCAGTTGTTAGCAACGCTGCACAAAAGGAAGAAGTATGAATATAAATGTTACTCGAAGTATTAGTCACTCTTTTACAGCTATTTTTTTATTTTCTTGCCTATTATTTTCTTCTTTTTCAAGTGCAGAAAAACCGCAACGTATCATAGCGCTTGCTCCTCATATTGTTGAGATGTTATTTGATATAGGTGCTGGAAGTAAAATAATAGGAACGGTTGAATATGCAGACTTTCCTGAAGCAGCATTAAATATTCCTCGCGTTGGCGGTTATCACGGTATTCAAATTGAAAAAATACTCGCTTTAAAGCCTGATTTAGTCATTGTATGGAAGTCGGGTAATAAAGTTTCAGATGTTGAGCAAATGGAAAAAATGGGGTTGAATATTATTTATAGTCAACCTAAAAAAATTGAAGATGTGGCACAAGAGTTACGAAAATTGGGTAAAGTTACAGGACATGAAATACAAGCAGAAGCCGTAGCTGATCGTTACGCGCAAAGGCTTAAAAATTTACGTCAACAACATGCCACTATTGCGCCGATGAAAGTTTTTTATCAGCTATGGCCAGCGCCCATGCGTACTATCAATAAAGAAACGTTAATAAACCAATTGATTGAAGTATGTCAGGGAGAAAATGTGTTTGCTAGTAACCCTACGCCGTACCCTCAAATTGGTATTGAAAATGTTATTGTTGCGCAGCCTGAAATCATCATTTTACCTGATGAAAAATCTAATAAAGAACAACCCGTAATTAATTGGCATAAATGGCCAGAGATTCCTGCGGCAAAACATAATCGCTTTATTCGAGTGAATGCAGATTTAATGCATAGGTTTAGTACCAGAATGTTAGAAGGTATTGAAGATATGTGTGAAAAAATTGATGCGTTTCGCTAAATTTTAGCTAAGCACATTAAATAAACCAATGAGTGGAAATAATTCCACTTTACTATGGTAGGTAATGAGGGAAATCTATGGAAATTAGATACTGCCCCCGCAACGGTAATACCTTGTTAAATTTTAGCAAGTTTGAGTCCGACACCTTGTACCTACCCAATAATCATCTAGCTAACAAAAGCTACTAGATGATCAACATGATGCGGAGGGCATCATAAGAAGAGGTCCTATGAAAACTAAATTATTTAACAAAACATTAGCTCATGTTGCTGTAGCTTCAGCATTATTATCTTCTGCATCATATGCTGCAGTTAACGCGGAAAATGGAATAGAAGAGGCAAGTTTAGAGCACATTGTCACAACCGCTAGTCGTTCACAGCAAGATAAGTTTTTATCTCTTTCTGCGACAGAAGTAATTGGTCAGGCAGAAATTAATGCGATACAACCACAAAATATTGTAGAACTTCTAAATACTGTTGCAGGTGTGACGGTTACTAATTTAGGTGGCCCGGGACAATCAACTTCTGTATTTATGCGTGGTACTGAAAGTAATCATACCTTGATTTTAGTGGATGGTGTACGTGTTGGCTCGGCAACGTTAGGCACAACCAGTTTTTCTTCAATGTCTGTTGGTTTAATTGAACGCATCGAAGTAGTAAAAGGACCTCGTGGAGCACTGTGGGGATCTGATGCTATTGGTGGTGTAATTCAAATATTCACTAAAAAACTGAAATCAGGTGAAGGCTATGTTAGTGGTAGTGTTGGCAGTCATGGTTTTTGGAAAACAGAAGCGGCTATTGGCCTTGGAGATGAGTCTCACTCATTAACTATTGCTGCCGCTAAAGAAGAAAGTGATGGTATCAACGCGACTGATTATGCTGGTCAAGAAGATGAAGACGGTTATGAACGTAAATCGTTTAGTATCAATGGGTATAGTCAGCTTACAGATGAGTATTCACTAAACCTTGTTTCTCGCTATGAAGAAGGTGGCTCGCAGTATGATAATAAATATGGTGGCTCAGATGAAAACGAACATAAAAATTACTCAGTAAAACTTGGCGGCGCATATAACTCGGGTAAACTTTTAGTCGAGACTTCTATTGCTAAGTCACAAGATCAAGGGGGTACGTTTTCAGGTAATGCTCAGCCTAAAGTTGTTAGTGAAATCACGACAAAGCGCGATCAATTTGGTTTGTTAGGACAGTATAGTTTAAATGCAAAAACATCGTTTGTAAGTGGTTTTGACTGGTATGAGGAACGAGTTTCTAATAGCACTTTGGCATACGCACAAGATAAACGTATTGCTCGTGCTTTGTTTGTACAAGCTCGCCATCAACAAGATGAATTTTTATTTGAAGGCGCTGTGCGAAAAGATGATATACAAGGTTTAGATAAAGAAACCACCTACAACCTATCAGCGGGTTATCAATTAAATGAAGATTGGCTAGTTAGTTTAAGTAAAGGTACAGGATTTAAAGCGCCAACTTTTAATGACTTATATTGGCCGGGTGCTGGTAATCCAACGCTAAAACCTGAAAAAGTTGAAAGCATAGAAATACTTGTACGTAATCAATTTGAAAATGGTAGTGTTGAAGTAAGTATTTATGACTCTGAAATTGAAAACTTAATTGATTGGGCGCCAGATGCTGGTGGCATTTGGCATCCAGAGAATATTGATAATGCAACAGCTAAAGGTGTTGATTTAACTGTCTCATTACAGGCAGGCGGTTTGTCTCATTTACTTGCTGCGGGTTATGTAGATACTGAAGATAAATCAACGGGTAAGCAACTACGACGTCGTCCAAAGGTAACAGCAACATATAGCTTAGGTTATCAGTTAGATGAACTTACAGCTAATCTTGTTTTAGATTATCGTGGTAAAAGTGAGGATAGCTCAGATACATTGAGTTCAGTGTTATTAACTAATCTTTCATTAAGTTATGATATTACTACTGAATTGTCTGTGACAGGCAAAGTGAATAATCTTTTTGATAAAGACTATGTTGTTGCTGATCATTACTTAACTGATGGCGTTAATTATCAGTTAGCAGCAACCTATACTTTTTAAGTAAAGTAGAAAGTTCAAAGTAATAAAAAGGTGATTCAATTGAATCACCTTTTTACATTTAATTTATTGATGTAATTGAGCTCAGGTTTGCTAAAGCCTTTGCTAGTTTCTCAAGTTGTTCGGTTTTTGCTAAGCCAAACCGTAATGCCTGCTTGTCATCAGTTAGGCGAACATAAACCCCTTGTTTACAAAGTGTGATAGAGTAACTTTCAACATCAACACCTTCTTTAAAGTAAACTGTTTGAAACAAATCAGTACCTGAAATTTTGTTAATCAAGTTATCTGGTATATTTTTGATAAGCACTGTACGTAACTGTAAAGCCGATAAGCTTAAACGTTGTTGCTGTTGTTTTTGCCAACCAATATCTATAAATGCTTTTTGTGAGATAAATTGAGCAGGGCCGTTCACTTGCCACGGACCAAGTTGTTCATTGAGTTTTGTTAACCAAGCATTATCACCAATTAAAAAGCCAATTCGAATTCCAGCTAAACCAAAAAACTTACCAAAAGATCTGAGTACTAAGGTGTTTTTATATTGATTGACAAAACCAGTCATTGATTGAGAAGGCTCTACTACATCCATAAAAGCTTCATCGAGTACAAGGAGACCTCCAGAATTTTTCAGTTTTTCTTGATACTTAATTAGCTCTGAACGTTGATGCAACTGACCCGTGGGATTGTTTGGATTGATAACAACGAGTACAGGATTATCTTTAATTTCTGTCAATTTAGGCAAGTTATCTTGATACTTACAAAGGGAGAAGCCTGCTGTTTTCCACGCTAGCTCATGCTCTTTATAGCCTTGTTCGGGTAAATAGACAGTAGTTGATTGTTTATTTTTTTCACGCCAAAGTGCGGGTAATAATTTTATTATGGCTTGGCTGCCATTAGTAACTAGTAAGCTTTCTGCGTTGTAATAGTGTTTTGCTGCTTCTGCTAAATTATCATTCACTTGTGGTAATGATTGATAATACTTCTCAGGGATTTTCGGAATAGGGTAACTAAAAGGTGCTATACCCGTGGATAAATCTAACCAGCTTTTCTGATCAATATTATATTGTTTCGCAACTTGTTGCAGTTGCCCGCCATGGATAAGAGCCAAGGTAAATCTGCCCAATTTTTAAGATGAATATAAGTTAAATTATACAAGAATATAATTAAGTAGTTGATAGATAAACACGAATAAAGTTAATAAGATAGCTGCTCGGCGTACAACAGTTATACTACGTGGAATATCTTCAATGATTATAGAACTATCTTCATTTAAAGGTAATCCTAGTGTTGGCGAGGTAAGTATTTCTCCGTGATAAGAGGCCGTACCGCCCAGTGATTTCTGCATTACCGTTGCCCCAGCGGCCATAACCCAACCGCCATTATGACTTTTATATTGGTTGCCTTGCAGATAAGCGTTTTTTATTGCGGGTAAAAAGGGCTGTTGCAGAGCATAAAGCAAAGTACAAACTTTACCGCTGATAAAACCTAAAAAATCATCGGCTCGTGCAGCAAAAAAGCCAAAAGAATTAAAGCGTGAATTTTTATAACCCCACATGGCATCAAGTGTGTTAGCTAAACGGTGCAGTATAACTAACGGAATGCCTCCTATTAGATAATATAAAAGTGAAGCGATTACAGCATCGTGTCCGTTTTCTAACATAGACTCAACGGTTGCTCGTGACATTTCTTCAGGTGTTAGATCTTTTGTTTCTCGACTAACAAGGTATCCGGTGTAGTGTCGCGCGGTAGTTAAGTCTCCTTGAGTTAACGGCGTAAAAACTTGCATCGCATGCAAGTGTAAACTTTGTAAGCCAAGAGCTAAATATAAAAATACAGCTTCAACTATAAATTGAATACTTGCAGGTAAAAAACCAAGTAATAGGTAAGAAAAGTAACAAAAAGGCAAAATAAGAAGTAGCCAAGCTAGCGTACCCCATAATGCATTTACTGTAGAGAATGAAGTGTTTAAGTTACTTGATTGATTTAACCATCGTTCTACTTTATTAGCAAAATTACCAAAGGCGATTAATTGATGATACTTTTTGGGTTCACCTAAAAAATGATCCAGCATTAGAGCTAAAATCAAAGTGAGTGTGAGTTTGAAACATGCCACTAACAGTAGAGTATTCATTAAAAAGCTGCCGTCAGTCATCTATAAATTATTCCGAGATAATGGTTAAAAAGGGCGTTTTTTCTTGAAAATCTAAAGTAACAATACAGCCATTTTTATATAAATCAAAAGCGTTATTACTTTCTGTTTTGCCAAGTAAAAATAATAAACAACGCAGTGCCTCACCATGAAATACAACCAGTAAACTTTGTCCAATATGTTCAATGGCAAGTTCTTTAAGCTGCTCAAAAATACGATGTCCACAAGATAAAGCTGATTCAGTATTGTGACTGTTTAATGAGGTAACTTGATTTAACATTTCATGATATTCAGGTAATGATTGTAGCGTAATAACTTCTTTGCCTTGCCAAGACCCTAGGTTTCTTTCCACTAAACCGGATGAAATTTCATGAGGAATGTTAAGATGTTTTTGGCAAATTAAAGCACTTTCCATAGCACGGCCTAATGGTGATGAAATGATAAGGTCAATATTTTTGGCTGCGATTTTCTGTGCAATTTCCAAGGATTGAGTCTTACCTAAGGTGGTAAGTTTACTGTCAAGTTGTCCTTGTAGTCGTTGTGTTTTATTCCACAGAGTTTCTCCGTGGCGAGCAAGATAAATTCTTGTTTTCATGGTTATTTACATTGAATTGAATGGCGAGAAGCATACATAAATCTAACGTATTGTGCAATATTGAAAAGATACAATTGTTTCTTACACATTGCGGGGATATGAAGTAATACGGCTAGTTTTTTAAAATGAACTAATGCGGTGAGCTATCTATTATTTTGTTGTTTGGATGGATAATGTATTTGGTAAAAAAAAACCAGACAATATTGTCTGGTATTTTTATTTGGTTAGCAGAAAAACTTAGAAAGTGAAGTTTAACTTCGCTGAATAAGTTGTTCCATCAAATCCATAAGGTAATGCTCTCACTGGGTATTTAAATGCCCCGTTGGTAATAGCATTTAATACTTCATCATCACCTAATTCATCTGGCGTTACATCAAATACATTGTTAACAGTCAGTGATACATTTAAATTTTCATTGATTTGATAATTTACGTTCACATCAATTAACACTGCTGCTTCCACTGTGCTAGTAGGCTTAAAGAAGGCTGGATCTAAATTAATATGGTTATTAGCGAAGTAATCAATATCTGTTTCACCAAAGTAGTTTGCTCTTACTAATGCGCTCCAATCATTTTTAGCATAATCTACAGTAAAAGTAGCACGCTCTTGCGGTTGGCCATCGGTTAGGAAGCTACGTTGTAAATCATCTAATGCGATATTTTCAGGAACACCTTCAGGGGCATTCACACTATCAATTTGAGTATCATTAATATTACCTGCTAATGTGGCACTAAAATCACCTTCATTAAGTTCTGTTTTGTAGGTAATGATTAAATCAATACCTTCAGTAGTTGAATTGACTGAATTAGAAAAATAGTTTGCTTGTACTGCACCCGTTGCATTTAACGCTGCAACCGCATCAGGATTAAAGGCAACTTGGTCTTCTGATAATAAGCTAGCTAAGTTAATTCGATCTTCAATTTTAATTCTGTAAGCATCAATAGTTAAAGTCACTTCATCAGAAATGTCTAAAACAGCACCTAAACTAATACTTTTTGATGTTTCTAACTCAAGGCTATCTACACCAAGTGCAGAAGGGAAAGGAGAACCTGCTGTTGCGGTAAATGATTGAGTTAATGAACCGTCTGATCCTAAGTTAGTGGTAAAAGCAGTATAAGCACTTTGCTGTAATGATGGTGCTCTAAAGCCGGTAGATATAGCTCCACGTAGCGCTAAATCATCATTAACTTCAAAACGAGTAGATAGCTTACCAACTAAATCGTCACCAGCATCAGAATAATCTTCATAACGAAGTGCTGTTCCAACTAACCAGCTATCGGTAATTTGAGTTTCTACATCTAAGTAAACAGCATAGCTATGTCTATCAGCTTTACCAGCGGCTTCAGGTTTTAAGCCAGGGTAAGCTTGAAAGCCACAACCGGCAAATACAGCAGAATCGATTACCGATGGAAATGCAGTGCTACTATTTGATGGGCCACAAGAATATGACGCTAGTTCACCTGCAACTATTTCATAGTTTTCTTTGCGGTATTCAGCGCCAAAAGAAACGTATAAATCATCAGGAAGGCCTACCTCGACAGCGCCCGAAACATCAACATTAAATGTTAACTGGTCAAATCTAAATCCACCACTGTAACCTGAAGTTGGGCCAGAGTTTGCTGCAATTTCTTCATTAGTAGCACTTGGATTATTAAATAAATATTCTGCAGCATAAGAAGCATTGATACTGTTTTTAGAATCAAAGTCATAACCATTTTGACCATAAACAGCAGAAACATCAAAGACCCAATCATCATTTAGATTACCGCGTAACCCAGCAGAAACTGAAATATCTTCCGCTTCGTTATCTATACGAGGTAAAAATCCATCAGGGTAAACCTGTTGGACATTTTTAGCCGCTTCATCGAAATTTCTGAAAAAACCATTTCCTAGTGCAGTTCGGTTTGAGTAACCCCCAAAAGAATAGAGTTCATAATCTGCTACAGGAATCATGGCATTATAAAAGAACGACGTGAATTCTGACTCTGAATTACCTTGTCCCCAGCGTACGGTGTCGGAAAGTGTACCTGCTGGTACTGTAGAAGAACCACCAGTGTCTCGTTCGGCACGGTTAGTACCGTCGGTATCGCGATACTCTAAAGATAAATTGATAAAACCATCTGTTGCAATGTCAAATCCGGTATTTAAACCAAATGAATAACCTTCACCATCACCTTTAGTTGTACCACCTTTTTGTATGTAGCCAGTTGTTACATTAGTTGAGTCACGAAGTGATAAATTAATTACACCAGCAATAGCATCTGAACCATATTGAGCTGCAGCACCATCTCTTAGAACTTGCACATCTTTTAGGGCAATAAGTGGAATGGCATTCATATCAGTACCTGCCGCACCAGCACCAACAGTACCATTTAAGCCAAATATTGCTTGGTTGTGACGGCGCTTACCATTAACTAAAACAAGTGTTTGGTCAGGTTGTAATCCACGTAAAGTTGCTGGACGAAAAAGATCTGAACCATCAGAAACTTGAGTTCTGCTAAAGTTAAAAGAAGGGGCCGAGGCTTGTAAGCTTTGACCTAATTCAGTAAAACCACTTTTTGTTAAATCATCAGAAGTAATAATATCTACTGGCACTGCAGAGTCGGTAATAGTTCTCGATGAAACACGAGATCCTAAAACAGAAATTTTCTCAATATTTTCGTCCTCAGCAGACACAGATTGTTCTGCTGCAACAGCCACGTTATAACTTGATAGCGCTAAACTAATACCAAGGGCTAAGGAAGTGGTACGGAATTTTTTAGTCATTTCATTGTTTCCAATT
Source organism: uncultured Colwellia sp. (assembly GCA_913061365.1). GTDB lineage: Bacteria > Pseudomonadota > Gammaproteobacteria > Enterobacterales > Alteromonadaceae > Colwellia. The sequence goes on along the minus strand of CAJXUT010000014.1, from coordinate 3,313 downwards.
ATAAAAGCAATTTGTTTTGCTGTAGGTTTTAGTTATTATCGTCACTTAAGTGTAATTATATTTTTACAAAAGCGTAAAAATATAATTACCAATGTGATTTTTTTATTTGTGCTGTAGGATATATTGTTGCGGGGCTATATGTCTAATACTTCGTACACGATTTTAGTTTTTATTGCTAAAATATGTATTTTTATTCACTTCTTAGTTGTGGGTTGTTGTTTAAATAGTTTTAATAAGTCGAATTATTTAGCAAAGACGACTGTTTTTTTATCGTGTAAAAAGATTCTATGCTCAATATGACAGCGTACTGCTCGCGATAATGTTACACATTCAATATCACGTCCTTTAGCTGCTAAGTCTTGAGGGTAGTAGCAGTGATCAACGGTTTCAACTCCTTGACTAATAATTGGTCCTTCATCAAGATCATCACTAACATAATGCGCAGTAGCACCTACCAATTTTATACCGCGATCATAGGCTTGATAATAGGGTCTGGCACCTTTAAAGCCAGGTAATAAAGAGTGGTGAATATTAATCGCTTTTCCTGAAAGCTTTTGGCACATCTCACTTGATAGCACCTGCATATAACGTGCTAAAATGACTAAGTCAGCTTCACATTGTTGGATAATTTCCCAAACTTTAGCTTCTTGTTCTGGTTTTGTTTCTTTGCTTATAGGCAAATGGTAATAAGGAATATTATGCCATTTAGCCAGTTCTTCTAAATCAGGATGGTTAGATATTATCGCAGGAATTTCAATATTTAGATCCCCAGTACGATAACGATATAGCAAGTCATTTAAACAATGATCATGCTTTGACACCATAATAACTACTTTGGATTTATATTCACTTGAAGCTAGTTGCCATTTCATCTCAAATTCATTGGCACGTTGTTCAAATTGTTGACAAAAATCTTCTCGATTAAATGCTGAGCCTGTATTGTCTCTAAACTCAACGCGTATAAAAAATCGGTTTTTATCGGTGTCATCAAATGAATGAATTTCATTTATATAAAAACCTTTTTCATATAAAAAGCGAGTTACCACATCAACTGTACCTGGCTGACTAGGACAGTCTGCAGTGATGGTATGTGTTGGTAATACTGGGCTTATATCGGACATATTGAACCTTTTGTGTAAATATAGAATTATGCTACTGGGATAATTCTGCTAGGAAGAATTTCATTATTATCTATATATTAAGGTTAAGTCAATTTCACAATATTGCCGTAATAATGTCAGTGACTGATTAAGTTGCGTAGTTTAAAAGTTGCTAATTTGTCGGATTAATGTGTTTGATGATTATGGCCACTATTATCAAAAATTAGTCTATAGATGACAAAATGGTTAATGGCGGGTGAGATAAAATACAAAGAACATCATGTTGAAGGATTTGATAGTACTGTAGATGCTTTTATTCTTTTATTAAAAGGTGCTCATTTTGGCCGGTTAGTTGTGCGTGTTGGACCAGGCCATCTTGCATAAAATGCAAGATGGTGGAGTAATTAAAGGCGGAAAGAATTTCCGCCTTTAATTACCATTTAGTAAAAGGATTACTCATTAACATAGAGTTATAATATTTCACATCTCCAGTGACTTCTTCTGCTAACCACTCGGGTGTTGTAAATGTTTCGTCTTCTGCTGTAAGTTCAACCTCAGCAACGGTTAAACCGATATTCTCACCATAAAACTCATCTACTTCATATGTGTGTTTATCTTGTGCGACTAAATATCGTGTTTTATCTATAACACCGGGTTGGCAGATAGACAGTAATTCTTTTGCCTCATTGACTGATATTTCTTTTTCCCATTCGTAACGACTCAAGCCAGATTCGCAACTAATACCTTTAATAGTTAAAAAGCCTTTTTCATCCCTGATTCTAACGCGTACGGTACGTTCAGGGACTGAACTCAAATACCCTTGAATGATTCGTACTTTTTTATAAGCGAACTTTTTAAAACACTCACTTTTTACTAAAAACTTTCTTTCTATTTCAACTGCCATGAAATGCTTTCCAACATAATTTACTTTGAATTAAATAGTAGGAACTGTTGAGGTTTACATATCACCGTATTAACTTTTGGTGTGTAGTGTATAAAACAGAATCCTTGCTTTGTTGTTATTCTACTTTAATAGCGGATAACGAAGAAGATATTAAATTGAATTATCCACATGTATTGGTATGAAGTAGGTATGTTGTTGTTCGAAATAAAAGTATATATTACGGTTAATTAGCTTTATTCAATACAATGTAAAATAAAGAGCTAATTCATAGGGCAACATTATGAATTTAGTTGAATTAATTTGTGTTATCACACAAGGCTATACACATTAATAAATAGGTAAGTTATGCATCAGAATAAATCATTATTGATTACCGCGTTATTGCTGGTGAGCAACAGTTTATACGCAAATGAGATTAATAGAGAAAAGCTAACAGTAGAAGAATTAAGACTTGAAAAAATAGCCAAGACACTGCCGAAAGTGTTAGATGTTTTTACAAATAACATTGCGAGTTTTACTCAAGCATGGACTAAATCTAGTAACTACCAAGAAGCAAAAAAAGCTACTTTGAATCATGCACAGCAACTATGGAAAGATGCAACAAAACAAATGCAGTCAACATCAACCTTTGATGATCGTCCTCTATACTGGGCTAGGCTTTCAGTGAGTAAAATGATGCGCTCTACTGCACCTCAATTCTCACCATCACCAGAGCAATTAAAAGCTTTACTCGCAATGTTTGAGCAAGGTTCGAGAGGAAGAACCGATCTTGACTATACAAAATCAACAGATAAAAAAATATTGTTAACTGGTTTTGACCCTTTTTTATTGGATAGAAATATTAATCAAAGCAACCCTTCTGGCATCGCTGCACTACGTTTTGATGGTAAAGTCATTACCTATAAGGGGATTACTGCTGAAATTAATACGGTAATGGTTCCTGTACGATATAAAGATTTTGATGAGGGAACAATTGAATCTTTACTTGCACCATACTATGCATTAAATAATGTTGATATGGTTGTCACTGTTAGCATGGGTCGTAAAAATTTTGATTTAGAGCGTTTTCCTGGAAAACGTAGAAGTGCAAATGCACCAGATAATTTAAATGTATTTTCAGGTGGTACTAAAGCAAGCCCTAAAATCCCAACACTTAACAATCAAGCATTACCAGGAGCAGAATTTGTTCAATTTAGTTTACCTATTGAGCAAATGAAACAAACTAAACAGCCTTATAAAGTTAATGATAATCATAAGGTCTGTCTCTTATACACATCTGACGCTGCCGACGAAGAGGATAGTGTAGATC
>CAJXUT010000013.1 GCA_913061365.1 uncultured Colwellia sp. | reverse complement strand
TACGAGATTCCTCTACGTCTCGTGGGCTCGGAGATGTGTATAAGAGACAGGTTAACGCCCTTATCGATGAAGCTGGCTTATCTGCAGATAATAAGCTATCTCCTGCTGGGGTTAATCGCTATGCCTCAAAAATGGAAACCATCGGTGCAGACATTAAAGCTGCCCGTGAAATGTCTGAAATGTGGGTAGCAAAACTAGGCACCAAGCCAACAGGTGACGTAAGCCAGCTGCTTATGGAAATGTTACGCACACAATCATTTAGATTATTAGTGAAAGCCAATGACGAGCCTGATGATGTACTTGATCCTAAAACCATTGGTGAATTAGCGTTAGGCATTCAACGTATTGAAAAAGCCTCGATACTCAACTTAGAGCGTGAAAAACAAATCAAAAAAGCGTTTGCTGATGAAGCCGCTGATGCTATCGACAAGTCAGCCGCACAAGCGGGTTTAACTAGCGAAGGCGCTAGCCTCATAAAGAAAGAAATTCTAGGTCTTGCCTAATGGAGCTGCCAACACACATAGAATTTAATCCAAATGAATTATTGCTTGGTTATCAAAAGCGTTGGATGGCTGACGATTCACCACTGAAAATTGCTGAAAAATCACGTCGTACCGGGTTAACCTGGGCTGAAGCTGCTGATGCTGTTTTAGAAGCCAGTAAAAGTAAAGCTGCCTTTGGTACCAACCATTTTTATGTTGGCTCAAATAAAGAAATGGCCCGTGAATTTATTGATGCTGCTGCCATGTGGGCAAAAGCATTTGATAAAGCTGCTGGTGATATCCAAGAAGAAATTTTCATTGATGAAGGACAAGATGGCAAAGAGATCCTTACCTTTGCCATCTACTTTGCCAGTGGTTTTAAAATACAGGCGCTTAGCTCTAATCCTTCAAATTTAAGGGGGATGCAAGGTAATGTCACCATTGATGAAGCGGGATTCCATGACCGCTTAGCTGAAGTACTCAAAGCTGCCTTAGCGCTTACTATGTGGGGCGCTAAAGTACGTCTTATTAGTACTCATAACGGCACTGACAACTTATTTAATCAACTTATTCAAGATAGTCGTGCTGGAAGAAAGCGTTATTCCGTACATCGTATTACCTTAGACAATGCCTGTGCTGAAGGTTTGTATAAGCGTATTTGCCAACGAAGAAATGAAGAGTGGAGTCAAGCCAAAGAAGACGAATGGAAAGCTAATCTACTCAACGATACAGCTACTGAAGAAGATGCACTTGAAGAGTATGCCTGTGTACCTAAGCAAGGTGGTGGGGTTTATATAAAACGGGTATTGGTTGACCATGCCATGACCAAAGGCATACCCATTTTACGCTTCACTGCAGACAAAGATTTTTTATCCTGGTCTAAACGGCATAAAGAAATTCAAATTAAAGAATGGACTGAGCAGCTTGATCCACATTTGAATAATTTAAATAAAGATCTCAATCATGCCTTTGGTGAAGATTTTGCCCGTAAAGGCGATTTATCTGTATTTGCACCGCTAACTATCAACAAAGATTTAACCAAGCGAACCCCGTTTTTGCTTGAAATGAGCCACTTAACTTACGACGCTCAACGTGAAGTACTCTTTCATTTGTGTGACCGTTTACCGCGCTTACAAGGCTTAGCATTCGATGCCACGGGCAACGGGGGCTACTTAGCTGAAGCTGCTGCAGAACGTTATGGCGTAGATATGGTTGACCAAGTCATGCTTAACGATCGTTGGTACATGGAATGGATGCCAAAACTTAAAGCTGAGTTTGAAGACTTCAACTTACAAATACCTCGCCACCAAGACATTCTTGATGATATGGCGCAAATCAAAGTAACCAACGGTATACCTAAAATAGACAAAGGCAGCAGCAAAGGTACTGATGGCAGACAACGCCATGGTGATGCTGCAGTTGCCTTTGCAATGGCCGTTCGTGCTAGTTGGATGGAAGGTGCACCCATTGAATACACACCATTACCTGATAAAAACCGTGATGAAGAAGAAGATGATTTTCCCAGTAATAAAAAAGGAGCATGGTAATCATGTCTGACTACAAAGGGCTAGTTGACACTCAAGGCAACCCATTAAGAAAAGACGACCTAACCACGCCACAAACTGATGATGCCAGGTTAGCTCATTTACAGAATCATTATGGTGCTCATCCAAGCAAAGGCTTAACCCCAGCTAAACTGGCAGGAATTTTGTTACAAGCTGAGCAAGGCGATATTATCGCCCAATGTGAATTAGCCGAAGACATTGAAGAAAAAGACACCCATTTATTTTCTGAGTTACAAAAGCGTCGCTTGTGCATGAAGTCGGTACCATGGAAATTAGTACCACCGCGTAATGCCAGCGCTGCAGAAAAACGCGATACTGATATGTTGCAAGAGCTGCTTGAAGACATGACCTTTTTGCCTGACACCTTCTTTGATATGTCAGACGCTATTTTAAAAGGCTTTTCAAATAGTGAAATTACTTGGCAACAGGAAGAGAAGCTTTGGGTACCACAGGCAATAGATTTTAAAGATCCTAGTTGGTTTATGATCAACAGAGATGACCGCAACGACATTCGTTTACGTGATAACACGCCTAACGGTGAAGCACTAAACCCTTTTGGCTGGATTAAGCATATTCACAAAACAAAGTCAGGTTATGTTTCTCGCAATGGTTTAGCGCGAATATTGGCATGGCCATACATCTTTAAAAACTTCTCAGTACGTGATTTAGCTGAGTTTAATGAAATTTATGGCTTACCGCTGCGCGTGGGTAAATATCCTAATGGCGCAAGTAGAACAGAAAAAAGTACCTTGCTGCAAGCTGTCATGGGTATTGGCCACAATGCGGGTGGGATTATTCCCCAAGGTATGCAAATAGAGTTTGAGGAAGCCGCTAAAGGCAGCGAAAAACCGTTTGCCTACATGATGGAATTCATGGATAAAGCCATGAGCAAAGCCATTTTAGGCGGTACTTTAACAAGCCAAGCAGATGGTAAAAGCTCAACCAATGCGTTGGGCAGTGTTCATGATGAAGTGCGTGGTGAAATACGTGATAGTGATCTTAGCCAAATTGATAGTACCTCAACACGCGATATTGTATTGCCCATGTACATGTTTAACTGCAGAAGCTACACCAAGCCTAGCCGTTGCCCTCGCTTAGTTCACGATACTACTGAAGCAGAAGACATGAAGTTGTTTTCTGACAGCTTACCAGGGCTAGTAAAAACAGGCGTGCAAATCCCAGTGAACTGGGTACATGACAAACTTCAAATTCCATTACCTAAAGACGGTGAAGCCGTGCTTGGTGTGATTGAAGAAGGTAAAACCGAAGCCAATACACTAGAGGTAAAAGGCGAAAAACCAACCCCAGAAGCCAAGGAAGCGAAGCAAACCAAGCCACAAGCAAAGCTGAAAAACATGGCTATTACTAAGTTGGCTGCGTTAAAAACTAAAGCAGACAAGGCGCTTAATGAAGATACCGCTGATTTGTTTACACACCAATTAGCCGATGGCTTTAGCCCAATACTGCAAGGTTTTAATGATGACATTGAAGCATTAATTAATGGCGCAATGTCACTTGAAGAGCTGCAAGAACAATTAAACGACATGGACTTATCCATTGATGAAGCTAGTGAAGTGCTGCAACTGGCACTAGTAGCAAGTGAGCTTGGCGGCATGGCAGACGTTGAGGATGGCCAGTAATGCCTGAAGCCCGTTATGGTTCGCTACCTTTTCAAGAGTCTATTGATTTCTTTCGTAGTAAATTAAACATACCAACAGAACGTTGGGCAGATTTATGGCGTGAGGGCCATAACAATGGTTTTGCCATTGCCGGAGCCATGAAAGATGACTTACTTAACGACATGCGCAAAATGGTTGATAGCGCTATTGCTGAAGGTAAATCATTAGGTTGGCTTAAGAAAAATTTTAAAGAAATACGCGCCAAGCATGGCTGGGAACATACAGGCTCTAGTGCTTGGCGTAGTCGTATTATTTACGATACTAATATGCGTCAAAGCTATAATGCGGGTCGCTACGAGCAGCTGCAGCACTTTGACTATTGGGAATACCAACACGGTGATAGCATCAGCCCAAGGCCGTTACATTTATCCTGGCATAAATTGCTTTTACCAAAAAGTGATCAATGGTGGCAAACACACTCTCCCCAAAATGGTTGGGGCTGCAAGTGCAAGGTTCGTGGCCGTAGCCAAGCCCATGTTGATCGTAAAAATTTAACAATAGACAATGCACCGAATGACGGCAGTAAAACATGGATTGATAAAGTTACCGGAGAGGAACACGTAATACCCAAAGGTATTGACCCTGGCTTTGACTATGCCCCTCGTAAGCAATTAATTAATAAAAGCATAAAGCAGCAAGCTAAAAAGAAAGCTGAGCCTTATGTGCCACCAACGCGTATAGCACCAACCGCATTTAGTACTGCACCCGGTGCCAATGTTCATAGCTTAAATAAAAAATTAGCTGAGTTTGCACCGGCTAAACAACGCTTAGATGATCTTGGTAAGTTTTTAAATAAACATGACATTAAAACCTTATTTTTAAAACAAGCTCAAATGGGCGCAGGCACTAAAGCATCACGCAAAGTACTGCCTCAAATTGAACCCTATTTAAACCTTGGCCGTGCCACACATGCTTATTACACCACGCGCAATGCGACCCGAACAAACGGGTTTACTTGGCGCAATAAAGACCACGTTGTCGTTAAAGTAAAATCAGGTACCAAATTCAGTAAAGTGCAATTTGATGAGCTAGCAGAAGCGGTAGAAAATGCTATATTGTTAATGCGTGAAGGTGACAAGCAATGGTCACTTTCTCACATTGTTAGAGTGGCTAGCGAAAGCAGTGATAACGGTGGCGCACTGGTTACATGGCTGCATGAAATTGGCCACCAAGTACATTACAAAGCAGGTATGCCCGTTGTACCCGTGCCTTATGGACACGGTGTTACCCAGTACAGTTTAAGTAATGACTTTGAATGGCACGCAGAGCACTTTGCCATGTGGCTGCTTAACCGTGATGCATTAGCAAAGTGGGATGAAGGCATAGCCGTATACTTTGATAAAATGATGGAGTCAGTAATTTAATGAGTATGTTAGACAAGTTAAGAAAGCAATCAACAAGTCATGATAATGCCAACGCTGCAGTATTAGTCGTTAACAATACTGAGCTTAGCTTTAGCGATAAAGTTGTCCAAGTTGAAGCGCTTGAAGCTAAAGCTTCAGCTGATGAAAAGGTATTGTTTGCTGAAATTTATGCAAGCCTGCATGGTTTAGCTGAAACACCAGAAGATATTCATTTAATGGCAGGTTTAGTTTAATGGCAGGTTCGTTTATTAGCGTTGATGTGATTGGTGAAGAAGCCATAACAAAAATGTTTAATCGTTTGATAAGCCAATCAGATGATGTAAGCCCAGCGTTAAGAGATATTGGCGAGCACATGCTTGAAGCAACTGACAATCGCATGAGCAATGAAGTAAGCCCCGATGGTCAGCCATGGGAACCGTTAAGTCTTAACACCATTGAGAATAAAAGTTTATCTGGTCAGTCTGACAAAATATTACGAGGCTATGGTACCTTGGCTGATTTATTGAATTATCAAATTAATGGCAACCAATTGATGTTTGGCTCAAATATGGAGTATGCAGCAACACATCAATTTGGTCGAGACGAAGCGAACATTCCAGCACGCCCATTCTTAGGTGTTAGTGAATCAGACGAAGTCGAAATATTAGATATATTGCGATCTCACCTTACTTAATTAGAAATAGTCCCTAAAACGCATTTTAAGCGGTTTAATAGGGGAAGCCCCGTAATGATATCCTTTTTGCTTTAAAGTCCGTGTATGGATTTTATAAAATGTTTATAAAGGAGGTATATCAACTAAATTACAGGCAGTTTATCAAGTACCCATAATTGTTTGACTAAACTCATCAAAAATTACTAACTTAGGTTAATATTTAAAATCTTCACATGTTGTCATTCTGGCTACATGAAATTTAAAAAATCAAAAGTCGCTGTAGCGGCATTAACTAATAAACAATCAAATAAAAACGACACAGCCTTAGCTGTGTTGAGTTTTTCTGTTGGCTCGCTCGATAATGTTAAAAACAATCGAGTGCAATTATTGCCTAGTGGTCACTTTTCTTCTAAAGACGGAAGACCTGAAGATGTAGAAGGTGGTAAATGGCTGATGGATGCCCAAGCTTTTGCCATGTTAAAAGCAAACGCTGCATTACGTACCAACGACTACCACTTTGATTATGAACATCAAACCATGTACACCGAAGAAAACGGTAAGCCTGCACCTGCAGCTGCTTGGTTTGATGATTTTGAATACGTTGAAGGCGAAGGACTATATGCGCTTAATGTTGATTGGACACCTGACGGCCAAAAAGCGGTAGATGATAAAGAATATCGCTATACCTCTGCAGTATTCGCTTACGACACTAAAACAGGCCGCCCCACGAATTTAATGCACGTTGCTTTAACCAATGACCCTGCGGTTGATGGTATGAAAGCAATTGCCGCTTTAAAAGCAAAAACCAATTCACCTATTTTAACTAATCACACTACTCCAGGAGAAGACACTATGAATGAAGCATTTAAATTGATGCTTGGTTTACTTGGTATCGAACATACAGATGATGATTTATCTAATGCTGTAGCACTAAAAAAACTTCAAGACTTAGCTTCAACCGCTATTGCCGCATTAAAAACTAAAGCTGATAAGTCTGGTCAATTAGAAAAAGATTTAAATACTGCTAACCAAAGTGTTGTTGCCTTAAAAGCAGCTGGTGGTAAAGAAGTTGATACGAGCTTATTTGTGCCTATTGCTACGTATAACGATGTTAACCAACAATTAGCAGCCCTTAAAAATGGCACTGATGAAAACTCTGTTGATCAATTGTTAAAAGACAATGCTGCCAAAATTACCGGGCAAGCAGATCGTGATTACCTAGAAACCGTAGGTAAAAGCCAAGGCGCTGCCGCATTAAAAGCCATGCTTGAGCCACGTATTGCTATTGCGGCATTAACTGACACCCAAACCAAAGGCAAAGACAAGCCTAAAGATAAAGGTGGTGATGATTTGTCTACTGAGCAAATAGCTATGTGTAAAAACATGGGGCTTACTCAGAAAGAGTTTAAAGCTGAATTGGCTAAACAAGCAGGAGAAGACTAATGCTGACTAAAGACAAAGGCACATTACAAAAAGGCGGCAACCTACTTGTACTTGCCATGGCTGCTGGTGCAGTAATTCATGGTGGAGCTATTGTGGTGATTGATGGTGGTTATTCTAACAAGGCAACCACAAAAACAGGCTTAAAGTTTGCGGGTATTGCTGAAGAAGCCGTTGATAACTCTGTAGGTGCAAATGGCGATAAAACAGTTGAAGTGCGTCGTGAGCGTTTGTTTTTCGCTAAAAACAGTGTTGGTGATGCAATTGCACAAGCTGACTTATTTAATCAATGCTATTTGGAAGATGACGAAACCGTTGCCAAAACAAATGGCGGGAATACACGTTCATTAGCTGGTCGCATTATGGGTGTTGAATCAAATGGCATTTGGGTAGAAGGAGAACTAGCATGATTGTAAATAAAGGTGCCATTTCGGCCGCGTTTATAGCGATTCGAACGATTTTTAATAAGACGTTTGAAACGCACGAGTCGCAATATGAAAAAACCACTACGGTAGTACCGTCGTCAACAAAAACTGAAGATTATACTTGGTTTGGTAACTTTCCTCGCATGCGTAAGTGGATAGGTGAAAAAGTTCTTAATCGCTTATCAGCATCTAAGTACTCATTAACCAATGAAGATTTTGAAGTCACCATTGAAGTTGATCGCAACGACATTGAAGACGACAAAATGGGCCAATATTCCATTCAAGCCCGTGATGGCGGTCAAGCGGCTAAAGAACTACCTGATGACTTGATTAACATGGCTAAAGATAAAGCATTTATGACCTTGTGTTATGACGGCCAGTTTTTCTACGATACAGACCATCCTGTGTTTAACCCTGAAACGCAAGAAGATGAAAGTGTATCGAACAAGCTAACTGCTGTATTAAGTTGGGCAAGCTTAGCTGCTGCAGATGCCTCACTAGGTGCGGCAATTATTATGATGTCAGGCTTTAAAGATGAGCATGGCCGTAAATTGAAAATTATGCCTGATACATTAGAAGTCTCATCAGCACTTGCTACTCCTGCCCGTATGTTAGCTACCAGTGAAAAATTTGCTGATGGCAGTGTTAACCCTTATTTTGGGCAAATCACTAACATTATTGTTAACCCGGGGCTTACCAGTAACACCCAGTGGATGTTGCATTGTACTTCGCGACCTATCAAACCGTTCTTATTCCAAAACCGTAAAGCGCCTGTATTTGTTAGCCAAACTGACCTAAACAGTGACGATGTGTTTAGCAAGAAAAAGCTTAAGTTTGGCGCTGAAGCACGAGCTGCTGCAGGTTACACCCTATGGCAACTGTCTGTAGGCTCAACTGGTACAGGTTAATAGTTTACTTTCCCTGAGTGTTTGGCCACCAACGAGTGTGGTGGCCTTTTTTTAGATTTCTAAAGAAAACTTTATCGAGACATAAAATGACTAAATTAAATCTTATCGCTATAGCAGTATTGAGCGCCATGCCAAGTGGTTATAGACGAGCAGGCTTTTCACTAAACAAAGGTGAAAACTCGCCACTAGCAGTTAACCAGGCACAATATGACGCCTTAGATGCGGATAAAAACTTAACGGTTTCTATTCTAGATGATGAATTAGCACAAGCTGATATTGGTACTCACGTTAAATCTGAAAGCATATTAGCAACTAATGTTGAACAGTTACGTAATGAAAATGCGTTACTGCAGGGCCAAGTAGATACGTTAACCAAGTTGTGTGAAGGCCAAGAAGAATCCATCACAACGCTTGAAAAGCAGTTAGCTGAGCATGTTGTTATTACTCATGAAGACACGCTTCATGCTTTAGCCGATAGCGTTGAAACCAAGTCTATCGTGAATGAATTAGATGTTTCCTCAGCCCCTGAAGAACTTCACCACTTTATTGCCGTTATTGATGACCTAAATAAAGAAACGCCATTAACTAAAAAACCTAATTGTGATCTTTTAAGAATTGATATTAAAGGTGATCTAGTTACACCATCCGCTGCAGAGCGTGATGCTGCATGGGCGTGGTATGAAGACAATGTATTAATTGCTGCTGATGACCAGGATAAAGGCTAATTATGCCTTATTGCAGCAAGCAAGACTTGATAGACCGTTTTGGTGAAGAAGAGTTAATTTCTCTTACTGACCGAGACGGCATGTCGATGATTGATGATCAAGTGCTTAATCAGGCAATTGCCGATGCCGATGCCCTAATGGATGGGTATTTAGGAAGCCGTTACCAATTGCCTTTGGCTAACGTTCCTCAGTCATTAAAACCGCTTGCTTGCAATATGACTCGTTATCAACTTCATGATGACCAGTCGTCAGAGCAAGTTACTGAACGAAATAAAGCCGCCCATGCTTTTCTAAAAAGCGTGAGTAAAGGCGAAATTAGTTTAGGCATAAGTGAAGGTGGCGAGTCGGCACAAAGCACAGACTTTGCTGAAATTCAAAGTAGTGGCTCGGTATTTTCTCGTAGCAACTCCAAGAGTTTTATCTAAGGCCATTGCAATGATTGAAGCCATTATTAAAAAACTTCGACAAGCTAGGCTAAATGGCAAACCGCTATTTGGCAAAGTTGAAGAAGCCATTGATTTACCCCTGGCAATGAAAGCCAAAATAAAACCGTCGCCTGTTGCTTATGTTGTTGAAATTAGTCGTCGCCCAGGTAAAAACGTTCGTGACATGGGTAGCCCAATGCAAAACGTTAAAACTGAAATTGGTATTGTTATTGGCATTAGCAAAACAAACGATCCACAAGGTACAAAAGCCAAAGCGGCTGTTATGCCTATTTTAACTAAAACCCGTGAGACGCTTTTTGGTTTTATACCGGTTGATGGCTGCACACATTTATTACTGGGTGCTGCAGATCCAATTGGTGTAACCAATGATGCACTTTGGCAGTTAGAGCGTTTCAGCACTGAAAAACTAGAGGTAGCCCCTAATGTCGCAAGTTAAACCTAATGTTCGCCCAGGTGGTAGTTACACCAAAAACCCTGAATCGGGTGAAACCACCTTAGTTGAACAAACTAAGCGTGAAAAAAGCAAGCCTGAAGCTAAAAAAGAACAAGCCCAGGATAAAGCTAAAAAAACAGCTAAACCAACTACAGTGGAGAAATAGGCAATGAAATTTGATGAAAAGCTACTGCTTATTAAAACCGAAACCACTTATGGCGTAGATGCTGCGCCAACCGCTGCAGCGAATGCCATATTAGCAAAAGATGTTGAGCTAACCCCACTTGAAGCAGAAGCCTTAGAGCGTGGTTTAGTGAAGCCTTATTTAGGTGCAGATGAATCGATTCTTGTTGGTGAACATGTATTAATTACCTTTAAGGTTGAATTGCAAGCCAGTGGCACCGCAGGAACACCACCCGCACTTGGGCCTTTGTTACGCTCTTCAGGTTTTGCTGAAACAATTACTGCCGCTACCCGTGTTGAATACGACTTAGCCAGTGACAATTATGAAAGTGCCACTATTAACTTTTTAATGGGCAAGAACCAACACGCCATGAAAGGTGCGTTAGCCAACGTTAAACCGTTACTTGAAAAAGGTATTCCCTATTTAGAGTTAGCCTACATTGGTTTATGGGTTGACCCTGTTCAAGTTGTTGTGCCAACACCTGATTGGTCTAATTGGAAAAAGCCAACCCCTACGGGCGAAGGTAGAACGTCTGGCTTTATGCTAAATGGCTATGCTGCAGAACCCTACAAATTAACTTTAGACGTTGGCCAAGGGGTTAAGTTTATTGAAACCCTGGTAAGCGCCAGAATTGATATAACTACTCGCTCATCTAGTGGCAGCGTAAGCATTGAAGCGCCTGATATTAATGAACATGATTATTTTGCAGATGCTAAAAATAGCACAACTGGTGCGCTTGCTATTCAGCATGGTCAAGTACCAGGACTTATCTGCAAAATTGACTGCCCAAAAGTACAAGTGATGTCGCCTAAGTATGGTGATTATGAAGGCACTGCCAGCTTAGATATGGATTTAAAATTAATCCCTACTGCAGCGGGTAATGATGAAATAAAAATCACCTTCGAATAATTAAAACGAGACTATGAGGGCACTAGATGTGCTGGAGTCAGCTGGGATGCAAGCAAGGATGCACCCTTTTAAATTTAGTTTACAGGCTGTTTAAACGGCCTTTAAGTACAGAGAGTGTCAAATGTATACAGTAATGAATAACCCCATAGTGTGGTGGCCAGTAGTTATTAGCGTTCCTATTGATGGCGGGAAAACATCAGAACATGAAGTTAGTTTGCAGCTAAAAATAGTAGAAGAAGATGAATATAACGAAATAGTAATCAAGGGTGAAAAAGCTATTTTGAAACATGTCATTAAAGGTTGGAAACACATTGATGATATTGATGGTAAAGCCATGAAATTCACACCCGAAAATTTAGATGTGTTACTGAAAAAGTCATTTGTACATCGTTCTTTTATGATTGGCTATGTTAACGCTTCCATTGGTGTTGTCGTAAAAAATTAAAAGCCGCTGCTAAAGACTGGGCAGCGGCACCTTTAGTAAAAAATAGCACTATAAAAGAAATGGAAACACAAGGCGCACCCAAGGCAATAATTGACGAGTTGATCAAAGAAAAAAACTTTGAAGTTCTTCCGCAGAATTGGCCTGTAGTTGCGTGGTTTACCCAAGTATGCGACTTGATGCGATATCGTAACGACGGCGTATGTTTAGGGCTTGATTTACCACAAATAGAATCAGATGCAAAGTTAAGTGAAAGATGTTTTACCAGTACACATTATAACGGTTTGCGCATTATGAGTAAGGCAGCAGCTAGAGCATTAAATAAGGTTGACGATGAATGATTTAAAGCTAGGTATTGTTTTTGATGTTAAAAACAACAGATTCAAATCTGAAGTTAAAAATAATGCACAAGTTATGACTCAGTTTGGCGCAAGTACTCAACGTACCACAGGCCAAACTCGTCAGTTTAATACTGCTATTGAAGACACTAATACCACGCTATTTAAAACTAACAAAGTTGCTTTAGGTGTTAAAAATTCCATCGCTGGCATGGCGGCAGGATTTGGAGCGCTGCAGTTAGGCTCAGGTTTAGTGACAGAGCTAGCTGCTTTTCAAGATATTCGTACTCGTTTGCAAGGGCTATCAGAAGATGCAGCTGATTATGCAGCCAAAGAACGTTGGTTAATTAGCTTAGCTGCCGAACATCATAAAGAATTAAATGGTTTAGCAGACGGTTACAGCCGCTTAAGCACCTTAACTCAAGAGAAAATAATTACTGATGGTCAAGCTAGAGATATGCTTGAGGGCTTATCAAATGCTGCATCTCGTAATGGAGCAGGTACTGCCGATTTAGAACGCGTTTACTATGGTTTATCGCAAGCGCTTGGCGCTGGCACAGTGAACATGGAAGACTTTAAGCAGGTAACTGAGCCATTACCCGATTTAATGGCAAAAATTGCCCGTGCCGCAGGCCAAGAAACCAGTTCAGGTTTAAAGGAATTAATAGGTACAGGTACTTATACTTCTGAAGTTTTTGGAAAACATTTAGTTAAAGCCTTGCAGGACTATGCGGGTGCTTCAGCTGAAACAGCCAATAACATTAATGCTAAATACCGTGATATTAAACTTGAATATCAATTATTAGCGGTTGAATTAGAACAACCCGTTAACAGTGCATTACTGCCAACCCTTGATGGTTTAGCTGAAGGTTTATCGTTCCTTAAAGATCATGCTGAAGGTGTAATCACCGTTTTACAAGGTGGGCTTGTTGTTGCTGCTGGTCATGCGGTAAATGCTATTTCAGCCAAAACAGCGGCTACTGCTAAGAGTATTATTGCAGATCAAACAAAGGTCCAAGCGGCTGTTGCAGCTGCAAAAGCAGATGAAGTACTCGCGGTTGCAGCTAATCATCGAGCGATACAAGAGCAAGCTGCAGCTAAACGTTCTTTAACTAATGCTAGTAATACAGTGTTACGTACTCGTGCTATTAAAAACTTAGCTATTGCTAATGGTCAAGTTGCTGCGAGTGAGAAAGCGCTAACCGCCGTAAGAACCACTTTAACTGCAGCTAATCATAGGCTTTATTCTTCAGGAAAAAGCTTAGCAGTAATGAGTTCTCTTGTTGGTGGTTTGCCAGGTCTTTTAACTATTGCTGGTTTTGCTATGTATTCATTTGCAACCAGTACTGGTGAAGCTGCCGACCAAGCTAAGCGATTAAATGAAGAAAATGAAAAGCTCAATCCTTTTGCTAACTACACCTTTGAAACAGCTACAGGTGCTTTACAGCGCTATCAAGGTCAGCTTGAGTTAGCTCAGCAAATGGCGGAAGAAACCCAAACTCGTTTTGAAAATCCATTCTTTAAAAATGTTACTGCTGGTGATGTTATTTCAGCTAATAAAGAAGTTGAAAAACTGACGCAAACTATCGTTGCTCTACAAGCTATTGTTGACGGTAAAGATACAAAGAAAGTAACAGGGAAAAAACAACCTAAGCAAAATGGCAAAGAATTAGATGTATTTAAGCAACAAGAAGACGCATTTAAAAGGCAGCTTAGTTTACTTGGCCAAACCACAGAACTAGCTAAAGCCGAGTACGAAACTCAGTTAGGAAAATATAAAGATTTATTACCAGGACAAAAAGCAACAATCATTAATTTGGCCAAAGAAATTGATGCTAAAAAAGTAAATATCGAAGCAGATAAACAAGCGATTCTACAATCTGAACAACTGAGTGCTTCAGCTAATACTTATGCCGAAACATTGCAACGAAAAATATCATTAACGGGTGAAGTGTCTAATGTACAGCAACTTAATTATGAGCTTGAACATGGCAGCTTAGTTGGCATAAATGAACAGTTAAAAGAGCAATTAATGATAAAAGCTCAGCTTGCTGATCAAGCAACTGCTGATGCAGAACAACAACTCCCTTTTTGGGAGCAAATGCAAGAGCATATAGCTAGCACAACTGAAAGCTTTGATGTGATGTGGGGGAATTCATTTGATCGCTTTGCTCAAGGCATTGGTGATGCTACCTCTACGGCCATTATGGAAGGTAAAAACTTTGGTGACACCATGAAGGTATTTGCAAGAGGTATGATTAAGGAAGTGATCTCAGGCATTGTTCAAATTGGTATTAAAAAATTAGCGCTTGCAGCAATAGAAAAAACAATAGGTGTTACTGGTGCTGCAACTAACACTGCTCTAGCCGTTACAACAGGATCAGTTATGGCAACGGCCTATGCACCTGCTGCTGCTTTTGCTTCATTGGCAAGCTTTGGTGGTAATGCTGTCCCAGCTGCTGCTGGTATTGCATCGACTGTAGCATTATCAGAAGGTTTGGCGCTTGCTGGTATGGCACATGACGGTATTGATGAAATCCCCCGTGAAGGTACTTGGCTTTTAGACAAAGGTGAGCGTGTTGTAGATAACAGAACTAACCAAGATTTAAAGCAGGCTCTGAGTAAAGGTAATGGCTTAGGTGGTGGTGTAACTGTCAATTTATATAACGAAATAATAATACAAGGAGATAGCAACGATGGCAGCAATATTGAAGCTGGCATTGAGCTTTCTACTCAAAAAATGCGTGCAGAATTATTAGAAGATTTCAGTACTGGCGGCGAACTCACTCAACAACTTAAAAGAGCTATGTAATGGCAATTATTGATATGCCCAACGTGGTACCAAGTAAAAGTGCTTGGAACATGCAGTTTGCAAGTAAAGCTGATTTCAACCCTTACTCAAAAGTTGAACAGGTTTGGGATGAACCAGGCGATAAATGGATCGTAAAGCTATCGTTTAAGAACTTACCACATTTGCAAGGTAGAGAGCTACGTGGGGCATTAATGGCTTTGCGTGGTCAAGTGAACAAGTTACGTGTCAAAGATTGGGCGCACGGTAATGTTGGCAGTTGGTCTGGCGTTCCTAAAGTGAAAGGTGCTGAACAAGTGGGTTTAATACTCACTATTGATGGTATGACAGCTAATTCAACTATTGGTTATGTGGGTGATAGGTTTCAATTAGGCACACGAGTACATGAATTAACTCAAGATGCACAAACGAATAGCTTAGGCGCTGTTACCCTTAAATTTGTACCTGAAATTATCAATCCTCCGACAGATAACGAGCCACTCATTATGTTAGAGCCTAGTGGTTTATTTATATTAAAAGATTCAAAACAAATTCCTGACTTTTCTAAAACCGTAAAGGTATTTCCTCTTATTCAATTTGATTTAATTGAGGCGATTCGCTAATGCGCTTTTCGACCATTATTCAAAATGCTTTATTGAGTGAAGATCCTAAACGAATTCGTTATTACTTAGCCCTCGAATGGCCTAGCGGTTGGCTTTATCTACATACAGGTCTTGGTGAACGTAAATATAAAGGTAATACCTATATTGGTATTGGTGAACTCGGTAGCATTGGTTCATTTGTTGAGAATGATAAACCTAACGCCAAGCGCTTACCGGTATCGTTATCGTTAGTGGATAATTCATTGATACGTGACGTGCTTGCAGAAGATTCTATTGGTGGAGCTGCCCAATTAGATATTGTCGCGCTTGATGAAAATTTACGTTTTCTTGATGGCGATATTTTATTTAGTGGCGCAATTGGTGATTTAGATATTGTAAAAGGATCGCCTACAAAAATAACGTTAAGTTTGGTTGATTGGCTAGAAATTTGGAACCGTCCTATTGAAAACAGTATGTATAGCGATCCTGCACAGCAAGCTACTTATCCAGGTGATAGTTTTTTTGATCAAGTAGAGATATTGGCAAGTAAGCCATTGAACTCAGGTGTTGCTGGCTCACCTGTGGGTAGTGGTGGTGGCCGTCCTGGTGGTGGTAGACCTAATGCACATAATTCCGAGTAAAATAATTTTATGAGTAAAGTGATGGTACTAAGAAATAAAGCATTACAAGAGTTTATAGAAGCCCGTAGAGGACTTCCTTTTATTTGGGGCAAAAATGATTGTTGCTTATTTGCAGCGGATGCAATTTTACTGCAAACCAATATAGATACTGCATCTAGTTATCGAGGCAAATACTCGACATCTTTAGGTGCAAAAAGAGCTATAAAAAAACGAAAAGCTAATAATCTAGACGAATTATTAATGATAGAGCTGGGTAATGATATTGCCCCATTAACAGCTATTAATGGTGATATTGCACTTATTTTGAATCAAGATAATGAACTAGCAGCAGGCGTAATTTATCGCAGCTATATTTATGTCTTATCGCCTAGAGGGTTAAGTCAGATACCATTAAAGGCAGCCATTAAATGCTGGTCTGTAAAAGCTATTTCAACTAAGGAGAATAGTTAATGCCTCCTGTAGTTATTGGTGTAGCTGCAGCTGCTGGAGCTACATTTGCTAGTTATGCTGTAGCGACTGCTGTTGCTATTGGAGTGGGTGCAGCAATAGCAACCTACGCTATAACTGAAGCACTAACACCAGATTTAGGTGAAATGGAAAATGGTTTAGGAGGAGATCAGACTTTATCCGTGGGTGGTGTTCAAGGTAGAAGAGAAATTTATGGTGAAGCCATTGTTAGCGGCAATATTGTTGGTTATGGCACCTATACTGATGACGAAGAAGACAAATGGCACGTAATGGTAATTCCTGTTGCAGATCATGTTTGTGAAAGTATTGAATTACATGACATAGAAGGTAAGCTTGCTACTGAGACTGGAATGAGCAGCCGTATTAAGATAACAACGTACCTCGGTGGACAATCGACAGCTTGTCCAGTAGCCAAACGATGGGCTACTGGGTGGACAAGTAATCATATTGGTCACGGTCTAAGTTATGTCACGATAGAAATCAAAATAGATGCTGAGTTTTTTCCTAATGGCATAAATCGTATGCGTTTTAAAGTGAAAGGAAAAAAACTTTACGATGTACGTAAAGATAGTACTAATGGCGGTTCAGGAACTCATCGATTTACCGATGAAACTACTTGGGAGTGGTCATCAAATCCTATTTTAGCTACAGCAGACTTTATACGCTTTGGTGGTTATAAGGAGCAACCATATGAGCGATTTGATTGGGCTGATATAGCCGCCCAAGCGAATAGCTGTGATGAAATAGTAAGTTTTACTGATAATAATGGCCAAGCAGCTTCTGAAGCACGTTTTACTTGTAATGGCTCATTGTCAAAAGAGCAAAGTCCAGCAACTAATTTAAAGCGTTTGTTATCAAGTTTTGCAGGGAAAATTTACAATGTTGCAGGTAAGATTTATCTAAAAACAGGCGTTTATCAAGGTGCGCCAACAGTCACCATAGATAAAAGTCATTGTAAGGGACAAGTTAGCTACAAGCCTTATACACCGATTAAAGACAGATGTAATATTGTGAGAACATCATTTGTCAATCCGAAAAAGCAATATCAATCAACTGACGCTACGCCAACAAAAAATAGTATTTATAAAGCTGCCGATGGCATGACACTGGAGCATAAATTAACGCTTCATATGACAAACTCAGAAACAATGTGTCAGCGTATTGGAAAAGGTCATTTAGAACAAAATCGAGCAGGTTTTTCTTTACGAATACCACTGATGGCTATTGGTTTACTTATTATGCCAGGGCAAGCAGTTAGTATTAATATGCCTGAAGATGGTATTGATAATGTTGAGTTTAAGTGCGTTGATTGGGCATGGGACGCTAAAAAGCGGACTGCAGTTTTGTTATTTGGTAAGGAAGGTAGTGAGCTTTATCCTGATGACTTTGAGCCAAATGAGCAAGCCGTTCCGGGTAATGAGTTTATTGACGCGTTTGAAATGAAAGATTTTCCTACTGATGCGATTACTTGGACGAATGCTGAAGCAATCAGAAAAAATCAAGGAGTACTAAGTTGGGAGTATGATGATAGCGATGAAGATATTAAATACAAAGTAAAGATAAGACAAACTAATGAAAGTTGGGTTTCTTATCTTGATTCATTGCTTTCTAGAACACCTAAATACACCTACTTTTTAAAAAAAACAACAAGCGAAAAAGCACTTGAGATCAATAGTGTACCCACAGGTGATTACGAAGTTTTAGTTTCGGCAATTAACCGAATGGGTAGATACTCAGAACGCTCAAAAAATATTACTATTACACATCAGCCTGCTACGTTAAAAGATATTGCGGGATGGAATGAATTACCTAATAGTGGTGCAGATAAAACCAATTATAGTGATAGCCGAATCGACAATGATGTTGCTGCCATCGCAGCTCAGACTAAAGCAGACTTAGCTAAAAAACAGGCTAAAGCATACGCTGACGGTATTGTCTCTGATGAAGAAGAACGTGCTATTACTGATGCGAGTGAAAAAGCAAATGCGGCACAATTAGCAGCAGTAAACGCCGCAGCACTTGATGCTACTGCAAAAGCGAATGCAGCTAAAGCCATTGCTATATCAACGGCTGCAACTGCAGCTCAAGCAAAAGCTACCTTAGCTAAGACAGAAGCTAAAGCTTACGCTGATGGTATTGTCACGGATGAAGAAGAACGTGCTATTGCGGATGCTACAGCAAAAGCTAATGCTGCACAAAGCAACGCTATAAGTGCTGCTAATTCAGCTGCACAAGCCAAAGCAGATGAAGCTGAAGCCAATGCAAAAGCTTATGCAGACGGTCAATTTCCTCGTTATAAATCACTTAATTCAATTCACGGCACAGGTGCAATTACGACACCCCAATTTATTATCGCTTTAAATGCTGCGGGTGCCTTTTCGGGCAACCATAATGTATTTAAAGCAAGTTGGAATTATGCAGGTCATGGATATATAAGTGACACAGGTTGTGGAGTTATAGATTTAGCAGGTACAACAATTGAAGTAATAGGTACTGGTGGCACATATCTTATTCGTGTTACTTCAGCTCCTTCGGCCTCGAGCCATGGTGGCCTTGCTCACACGACATGGGAGTACAGAAATCACGGCAGTAGCTATAACCCTGGTTGGCGTATGATCCTTAATTCAGGGAATTTTCAAAACTCAGTAACCAAACCGTATATTGATAATTTGGATATCGCTGCGTCTACGGCCCGTAAATGGCAAACTCCTCGTACACTAACAACAACATTAACAGGTGATGTAACTGGCTCTGCTAGCATGCTTGTTGATGGTAGTGGAAATAAAACAGCAACAATAAATGTTAGTGTGAAAGATGATAGCCATAAGCATGTCATTGATAATATCGACCATTTACAAGCTGCTTTAGATTTAAAGATAGGTTTTACTGATCTAACTTATGATGATGTTACGACATACGCTGCAGCTATTGAATCTGTTCAACAATTTAAAGATTGGTTACAAAGTGGTGATGCAGATACAAGCGCTTATGATTTAGTTACCCCATCTATGGCCACTGCTTTTATCAATGCTGTAATTGGTCAATTTAACATTGTCGTTGCTGCAGCTGCTAATATTGATATATTGGATTCTCGTCTTATCGATGTTGATACGTTATTTGCTAAAAATGTTATTACAGATGCAATGGAAGCTAAAGCAATTACCGCTGATAAAATTGATATCGTCAATTTATTTGCACAAGCTATTACAGCAAGTGGCTCTATTACGGGTGCTCAGCTAATTGGTGGAATAATTAAAACATCACTGGCAACGAATGTAGATAGAACGATTATAGATGGCGATACTATCAAGTACTATGATGCCAACCAATTCACTCCTGCTATGGTTATTGGAACTAACTCAGTTGGGGTTGCACGTGCAATACTTGAGCTAGGCTACACAGGATATAACAAAAAAGCTTTTAAAGCTGTAGGAGCTACAAATGTAGGATTTGCATTGGCCACGTTTGAGCAAGAGTCTAGCGGTTATGCAGCAGAGTTTATTGCTAATGGCGTTAATTATGGCAGAGCCATATTAGCAAAATCAACAACTAAGCAAGCAGCCCTTGAGGTATCACAAATTAGCTCATCTCCGAGCGAAGCTGCTGCAAAATTTTCATCAAGCAATGGGCATGCAGCAAGTTTTATTACAGCAGCAAGTAAAGCTCCTTTTACCGTTAACTCAAGTGTTATGGTAGTCAACCTAAATAGTTATAAATTGGGTAATTATACATATGCTCAAGTATTGTCTGCTGCTAGAGCTAAACTAGGTCTTAACGCTGATAAAGTAGACGGCTTTCACGCAGTTAAGGACTCATACACAGCGAATCAAGTAGCTGTGAGAAATTCATCAGGAGACCTACATGCTCGCTTATTTCGCGCTAACTACACCAATCAAAGTACGATAAGTGGCGCTATTGCATTTAGAGTCAATAATGGTGCAGATAACTACTTGAGGTATTGCAGCAGTCCTAGTGCTATACGAACATGGTTAGATACCCCTGAAAAACCTGTAGCATCAAAAACTACCAATGGTTATTGGAAGTGCGTCGAGACCGGGTTAATTATGGTGTGGGGAACTGCTACTGCTCCCGCAAACACTCTTAGTAGCTATGTTTACTTTCCATTAGCATTCCCAAACGCATGTAGGAGTCTACACCTTACAGAAAAAACTACATTCACAAATGATCTACATGTTTTGAAAGTAAATGTCTTAGAAAAAAGCAGGTTTAAAGCTTATAACACTGACATTGCACGAACCTACACTTATTTAGCGATTGGTTATTAATATGATTAAGTACTTTGTAGATGTGGATAGCAACAATGAAATTATAGGCTATTACAATGATGATGTTCATTCTGCTATACCCGCAACGGCTGTTGAAATCAGTAAAGCTGATTGGCAGACGGCACTAGAAATAAATGCTAATACTTTAGAGAATGGAGCGCTTGTCTACATAGAGCCTCCTGTTCAAGTCATGGCTAATGTAGATATTTTATCCCTTAGGAAAATAGCTTATCAAAGTGAAAGCGATCCGTTATTCATGGAATGGCAATTTGATAACACCCCAGAATCAGAGCAAATATGGCGAGATAAAGTAGCAGAGATAAAACTGCGTTATCCGTTGAGTACATAACATGAAAGCAATTGTTAGAATTGGTAACTGGGAGTTTGAATTAAAACAAGTCTTTGCTCGAAAAACTGAAAAATTTGGTGATAAGTTTGAATCGTCAGCAGTCATAACAATAACAGATGGAACACCACACATAGAGTTACTAATTAACAAAAATGATGACGAATTTACAAGGCAAGATTACCGCGACTTTAAAGCATTTCTAAGTATGTTAGGGATGAATAAAGCAAAGTACGCCAGATTTAAACAAGGCAATAAAAAAGAGGTTGAAAAAACATCATGAATACAAGTCTTTTAGCAACATTTGATTCCTTGGTATCAGCACATAAGCACCCTGAAATTGTACGCACTGAATTCACATCGAATGCTATGACTAATAAATTAATGAGATATGATTTGTTGGATTTGGTTTTAGATTCTACATCTGGAATTTTGCGAGGTGTAAAAATAAGATTGAAAACTGTTTCTGTATTTGATTTTCGAGATAATACAGAAGATGGACAAGCTAACATTTACTTGGTAAACGCATTAATAAGCTCTGCTATAGATACGGTAGAAAATATGAATTTAAAATCTCGTTATGTGTTGTTGCATGATGATTTGCTGAACAGTGCTAACAAAGTTACTTATCCTTACGCAAATGTCACACCTGAACAATTCGCAGCAGCAAAAGCTATACACGCGATTAAAAAACAAGAGTGTGTATATTCAACAGATCGTAGTTATGAAAGTGCAAGTACGAATCAGGGCTTAGATATTGTTATACAAACAGATTTTGATTGTGACTTTGTTTTGTATTTGAGTGTTTGTGATGAAGAAGACAAACCTGAAAGCGAAAGTGATTATTTCCCTGTCGGCGGTGACCGTCCAATAACTACGCCCGCTAAGTCAATTAATGGCAAGTTAAAAATTGCATTAAGCTCTAAAAAAGTGGGCGCGTTTAATAAGCTATATGTTAAGCCGAGTATGCCTTGCGTTTTTACAGCTAATGTTAAAACTAATCGTGGTTAATTATGGAAATCACTCTTAAGTCTGAATTAGCTCAACCTTTTTCTGTCAGTACTGAACCTGATAGTTTCGGTCATATATTTAGTAATATTTACCCGTTTGCAGATGCGGGTAGTGTGGGTAGCCAACCTGCAAACATACCTGATTTAATAGGTAATCATGATATAGCCATGAATTATCATGCTGATCCTACAGAGTCAGGCGGCATTAATACTGGTGGAAATTTAGAATTAGGTAATCATGGTAACGGGCAAACAAATACATGGGGAACGTTTAATGTGCCTGTTGGTTGGGGTACTGGACTAACAGCTAATTCAAGAATATATCTAGTTGAATTTATTTATAAGTACTCAAGCGCTAGACAATTTTTAATCAGTGGCCACTTTCACCTAGAGTTTAAAACCAGCACAACAATGACCGTAATGATTGAGAACCAATCAGCTCATGGTATACGTTACTATAATAAAACGCACAATTTTGCTGATGGTCAGCGTGTTTGTATAGCTGTACAAATGAATAAGAGTGATAACTCTTACTCCATGGTTATCAATGGTGTTGATGTCACTAGTGAGCTTTATGCAAACGGAAACCCGTTTACAGGAAATATTTCTAATCAAACACCGCTAGATTGGTTACTCTTAGGTCGCTGGAGTTCTGCTGGTTGGGATAAGTATTACGGTTTTGATGGTGATATTAATTTATTAGCAGTTGGAACTGACTTTAACGGTAGTGAATTATCTGTTTCTCAGATGATAGAGTTAACAAATAATCCATATCAGATATTACAACAAGAACAAGTATCAACGGGAACAGAGCAAACCATAGTAGCCGTACAATCTCAGCAACTAACCCAATCACAATTAATTGATATCACAAGCTTCAACGTTATTGGTGCAATTGTATGTGAACAAGCAACACAAGTTCAGTCAGTTGATTTAACTTTAAATAATCAAACTAAAGCAATTGTTGCAGAGCAAGCAACAGAAGTATCTCTATCTGCAATTGCTCATGTAAGTAATTTAACTGCAGTCATTATAGAGCAAGTAACTCATGCCGAGTTAGCTTCACTTGAAGAGTCTCAGCTCATTACTGCTATACAATCACAGCAACTCACTGAATCAATAACTGTTGATGTAACTACCGACGGCGCTCAAGATGTTAATGTTGTTGTTACTGAACAAAAAACAGAAAGCCAAGCGTTAACTCTTGAGCAAAGATTACAGTTACACGCGACTATTACTGAGCAACTAGCTGAATCAATTAATACTGAAATATCACAAAGCGCATTAACTAAAGCTATTACAATAGAGCAAATTACTGAATCTGTTATCGTTAATGTTGATGAATCAAACGGGATTTTTGTGTCAGTAGTTCAAACAGAGCAGCTAGCAGAGACTCAAGCAGCAGACGTTGATGTTACAGCTATTACTAATGCGATTATTACAGAACAGCTAACGCAATTTACTACACAACAAATAGGTATCGACTTAACCTTATCAGCTATTGTTGCAGAGCAATTAACCCACGCTGAATTAATTGACATTGTGGTTAAGAACATCTCTCAACAACTCAATCTTGATATCGACCAAATCACAATAGAAATGCTTACACCAACGTACACAATTGAATCACTCACTCCTACTTATACTATTGAACACTTACACTAGAGGCATACATATGAACTTTTCAAGCTACAACTTCAAACTAAAAGGCGCACAGCACTTAAAAGATAACGGTAACTTACTAGCGCTAGCTGTTGATATCGTTAAAGGAGAAACTTACGCGCAAACCATGGCTAAGGTGGTAGCTAGTGAAGCTATGACAGGCGCTGATATTGCATTAGTTCCAAATGGTGAGGATTTACAGATAACTGTAAACGGCAAGTCTATTGACCCTGTAGCTACAGTTGCTGGAAACCAGGATTTAGTTACGTTGGCAATAGACACTGTTAATGAAGAAGTTATTATTTGTATTGATGCGATTGACAGAATCATCACTAATGAAGACGGTGATATGGTAGTAATACCAGCCATTACCACCAATGTTCGTGAATTATCACAGGCAGCGTAATATGAATTACGAATTCAAATTCATCAAAGGGCGCAGAAATACTGAGGTATTTCGTGTGCCTGTCCACGACCCAGCAAATGTTGTTAGCCACATCCTGAATGAAGACGGTAACATTAACCCTGACTCGTTATCAAAGATAGAATTGATTGTAGGCGACGTTATTATATCAACAGAAACGAGTGAGATAATGTGGAAGAACGATGTAATACAAATCAAACCTTCGAACACTAAACTATTATCACTACCCAAACGTGCTCATTCGGAATTAGTTGCATACAATAACGATGAAGGAACAACCATTGGACATGGAATTGTTATTGTAGTCGGCTATGGTTAGTTTTCTTTTATTACCTACTAAACAACATCCAACAAAAACGCACTTGATTTATTACCAAGTGCGTTTCATTATGTGAAATCGTTTTTCAATATTCGAAAATATTAGTTTTCGCAGTTTTCGCAGTTTTACTACTAAGTTTTCGCGCGCGGCATCACTATTTTTTGCCCATTATTTGGGCGTTATAAGCCCAGTGCGTACCTCTTTTGATTTAGGATTAAAATGAAAATAAAAGTTAGAAAAAGCCACAAATCAATTTCAAAAGCCCTAGATTTCGAACTACCAATGTTCACCGTATTAACTGGTGAGAATGGGAGTGGCAAAACCCATTTGTTTGAAGCTATGAGCGACACTAAAAATGGTGAAATTCATTTAGAAGGTGAGCTACTTAGTACAGTTAGCTACATCCCTTTTGGTGGATTGAATCCACAAGTAGACCAACAATGTGATCCTTCTCAAATATCGCAAAAGGTAAAACAAGTTTGGCAAGAGGTTGTGAACGCTAAGCAACAAGCCGCAAGAAGAGGACAAAACAAAGAATATGTTGGTCTTCCAGAGAATGACCCCACTCTAGGATATATAGGGAATCAGCAACATAGAGAAGCAATCTTAGATATTTCTCAAAAGCTTTCAATTCCTCCTTCCAAGTTGACAGAAGATCTTGTTGCTGATCGAATTAGTATAACAGCAATCTCAGGTAACAGTTTGTTTAATAGTCAATTTGCACTTATTTTTAAGTCATATCATGTGCGATATTTAGATAATAAGTTAAATAAAATCTACGCAGATGATGGAATTACTGATGCACCACCTTTTCTTGAAGATACTGAATTTAAAAATAAATATGGAGAGGCTCCGTGGGTATTTGTAAACCGTGTTTTAGAAAAGTTGAAATTGCCTTATACAGTTAATAACCCTATGAATACGATGAGAGATACCACATTCGTATTCAAGCTTATTCATAAAACCTCATCTATCGAGATAGATACAAATGACCTATCGACAGGTGAAAAAACGCTAATGTCATTGGCTTTGGCTATCTACAACTCTACAGCGACGCGCGATAGAGCTGACTTTCTGGTTCTAGATGAGCCCGATGCTCCACTTCATCCTTCAATGTCAAAGTTGATGCTTGAAATTATTGAAGAGGAGATAGTAAAACAGCATGGAGTCCCTGTTTTATTGTCAACTCATTCACCGACTACTATTGCATGTACTCCGGCAAACGCTCTATATAAAATATCGATTGAAAATAAGACTCCGATTCAATGTAATTTACAAGATTCAATGAAAATATTGACTTACGGTATCCCTAATCTAAGGGTGTCAACTGAACATAGACGCCAAGTTTTCGTGGAGCATACTTATGATGTTGATTACTATGAAGCCTTATTTGATATTGCTTCTAGAGAAAAAGTGTTTGCTGTTACACCACAGTTTCTACCTCCTCATACTCTTAATGGGTCGAACTGTGATGCTGTTCTAGAGATAACTCGAAAGCTTCGTGACATGGGTAATACGCAGGTATACGGTTTAATCGATTGGGATTTGAAAAACTCACCAGAAAAACAGGTAATAATTCTTGGTCAAGGTAACAGGTATGCTATTGAAAACTATGTGTTTGAACCTCATTTTCTTGGATTGTACTTAATTCATAAAAAGTTTGTAACTCCTCAAGATTTAGGGTTGAACGAGTGTAACTCATATCTAGATGTGATAAAGCAAATTGATTCTGAAAGTGATGCACTTCAAACAATAGTCAATCACGTACAAGATAAACTTTCGCTGGGGGATGAAGAACCGATATTTATAAAAAGTAAATTATTGGATGGTAGTGAAATAGAAGTTCGCAAAGAGGTTTTCGAAATGAAAGGACACACACTAGAAGATCTTATTAAGGAATCTTGGCCAACATTGAGGAGCATAAGAAGTAATAATGGTGGGGATAGTGCTTTAAAGAAAGATGTAATAATTACAGTAATCAATGATTTTCCGGGGTTATTATCAAAAGATATAGCAGAAACATTTAGTTCAATAAATTAGGGCTTATAACAAGTTGCTTAAACGGACAAAAAACAGTTGGCTTTTGCTCGTTCCTCGCTAATTTTAGCCAACTATTTTATTGCCGCTTAGCAAAGCGTTATGTTTTCAGTCTAGAAAGGAGTCGTATGATAAAGCAGAGTTTTATTTTTGGTGCCGTATTAACTTTTTTAGGTAGTCTACTCCACATAGCCATAATTATTGGTGGTTCAGATTGGTACTTAGCTTCAGGTGCCGGTGAAAATATGGCTAAACTAGCTGAATCTGATTCTATTTATCCAATTTTTATTGGCTCTATTTTGGTGTGTATCTTCTTTGGGTGGTCTTTGTACGCACTATCTGGAGCGGGTATAATCCGTAGGCTTCCATTTTTAAAACTGTGCCTAATATTAATCGCTGGTTTATGTATCGTGCGAGGGTTGTACGGATTTTTTATACCGCTACTGTTTAATACTCCATACGTTATAAGTTTGGGTGTTTGGTTTTGGGTATCGAGTTCGATGATTTGGTTGGTAATAGGCTTGTTTTATGCCGTAGGAATTAGATCACGTTGGTCTTACATTAGTGGTGTGAAAACATAACAAGCCACTTAAGCAGGACAAATAACAGTTGGTTTTTGCTCGTGCCTCGCTTATTTTAACCAACAATTATTTGCCTCTTAGTGGGGCGTTATGTTTCAAGGAGTCGAAATGAAGTGTCCAGTCGATGGAGATGTATTAAAGGCTAATAAAGCTGAAGCTCATACTGGTTATGGGTGTAAATCATGTAAGGGATCATGGCTACCAAAAAGCTTTATTGATTCAATTCAATACACTAAAGAATTTGAGCCACAAAAATTCTTTAGTGTATTATCAAAGTCTGTTCATGAAACTACTAGCTCTAAATGCCCTGTGAATTGTGGCGATTTAAGTTCTATAGCTGACATTGATGGTATTAGCTATTGTCCTTCTTGTTTGGGTGTGTGGTTCGAATCCAAAGCTCTAAAGAGTATGCTTAATAGCTACCAAACTAAAAGAGAGGGAGCCGCTATTGCTGATATTCCAAATACATCAGTAGGTATCTTTGATCTATTAGGTGCTTTGTTCAAATAGAAACATAACAAGCAAATTAATCAGGACAAATAACAGTTGGTTTTTGCTCCTGCGTCGCCTATTTTAACCAACTATCATTTGCCCATTATTTGGGCGTTATACCTCAAGGAGTGACCTGTGAGTTTTGATTTGATTTTCATACTTGTTTTAATCTCCTTCATGCTGCTTATCTTCTTTTCCTTTTCCAAAAGTAGTGGATGGTCGCAACTGAGTGAGAAATATAAAAATAAGAATGAATTTGATGGAGTAATAATTAAAAATATATCGGCAAACTTTTCAAAGGATGTTTACTTCAATGGGATATTTAATATAGGTGTTAACGAACATTTTCTTCTCTTATCTATAAATCCATTTTTTAAGTTCTTTACGCCTAATTTGCTCGTGCCGATTAATGATCTTTCTTTTTCCTTAGAAAATCGCAATTTGATATTCAAGTTTAAAATAGAATTCAAAGAGTATCCTGATATATTCTTTTGCATAACAAAGAGAAATGCCAAGAAATTAGGGCTTGAGGTATAACAAGCAGTTAAAGCAGGACTTTTTACAGTTTGCTCGGTTCCGCTTCGCTTCACAATATTAGCAAACTAATAAAAAGCCCCTTAACGTGGGCGTTATGTACCTATGAAAAGTCAAGTGTTCGAATTTATATCGGAGTTTACCGGTGTGAGCTCAGATAAAATCTCTTTAGATACTTTTTCAACATTGTAATTGGTGAAACTTTTTTTATTGATATAACTATTTCTTGAGGTGAACCCAGAGCCTAAATGCACAAGTAGTTGATTAGTTAACGTCATAGCCTTAGTTATGCGCCCTGTAAAACCTGTGTGACTTAAGCTTGCACTGCTTTTATTATTGGATTCAAATAGACCTAATCCGTATGACCAATTATTGCCTATGCCATGAACTTGAATACCGAGACTTGGGCCATTAGTGTAATAGTCAGTTATGGCCGAGCGTTCTAATAGGGAGATGTTCTTTGAACTTGTTAGTAGCTCTAACCCGAACGGTATCTTCTGTTTACCAACGGTGATATTTACTAATTCATTTATTCCTGTGTAGCGAATAAATAATTCAACAGCGTCGCCATTGGTAGCACCATCTTCTCCAAATCTTAATGTTGCTTTGTAACCCCAATTATTTTCATGCCCTATCATGTAGAGATAAGAGCGACGAAGATCAGTATTAGATTTATCATTAAAAAGAGCAGATTTATCTACTTCGTGATCCCATTGTAATACTCCACCAAGTTTAACGTTTGAACTTTTATCATTTGCATGAATGTTCTGCTCATACCGTGTTGTTACTAACATATCGGTGTTTGATTTTTCTAATGAATAGGCAAAAGAATGGTTGCTAAAAATTAAACTAGAAGTGATTGATACTAGTTTTATACTCTGGTAATTCATAATATATTTCATCTTTTTGACATGCGTTTAATTTATTCAACTAACAACATTGTTCTTTGTTTTTAAAAACTCGGAAGATGTTGATTTGAAGGCGAATTAAAAGTAGTGAATAAAGTTTTGATTCACTAGTAGGACGATAAGCGGGAATAAAAGACGCAAAAAGTAATAAGAGAAATTGAAGTAAAAGGGAGCGGAATGATAAGTTAAATTTTTTGTGTGGGGTTATTGGAAATTTAAACTTTTGTTTAACTAGAATAGGATATTCATCGAAATTATATGATCTTTACTCTAAAAACTATTAATGCATTAAAACTGAACTCTTATGTTTGAGTTCAATTTCAATGATGATAGATTTCATGACCATGCTATGTGGATTTTTTACATATCTGTTCGTAATACTTTTGACCGAGATCGTTTCGTGGTGTGAAGTCGGTTATTCCTCCCTTAGATATTTCAAAGTCACAGCAAATTAGCATAATTTCTTGTAGTTTAATGCGTCCACGTTGCACTCTACTTTTTGCTCCTGATAATGATAAACCCAGTTTAAATGCAATGTCTTTTTGAGTCATACCCTCAAGCTCGGAAAGCTCTAGGGGAATACGGTATTTATCAGGAAGCTGTCTCT
>CAJXUT010000012.1 GCA_913061365.1 uncultured Colwellia sp. | reverse complement strand
AGATCTACACTATCCTCTTCGTCGGCAGCGTCAGATGTGTATAAGAGACAGACATTAATGAGTATAACCTATTTAAAAATAGACAAAACTTAAAGATGAAAGGAAGTGTATTTAACGGCTTTGAAAGTTACGTTGAAGAGCAATATGGTTTGCATATTTGGCAACAACTCATTGAAGCAAGCGAGTCAGAATGTAATGGAATTTATTTAGCTTCTGACACGTATAACGATCAAGACATGTTTTCCCTTGTTTCGATACTCTCTGATAAGGTATCAAAACCTGCTAGTGAAATTCAAAAAGAATTTGGCATATTTTTCTTCAAAACACTCTTTTCTTTAGCAAGCCATCATATAGCACACATTGATACACTTTTTTCTTTTCTTAGAGCTGTTGATGATGTAATACATGTGGAAGTAAAAAAGTCTGATACAAGTGCTTACACTCCTGCCTTTTTTTATGATCAGCCAAGTGAAAACGAATTAGTCATGCGGTACGTGTCAAAAAGAGGTATGTGCTACTTTGCCGAAGGATTAATTATTGGCGCAGCAAAGCATTTTGAAACGCCAGCCCAAATATCGCAGTCAAAATGTGTTCATTGTGGGGATAAGTATTGTCTAATCAATATCAAAATATAGAGCCTTCTCCCGAAGAAACCATAACACTTCTCACCAAAGCTTTAGCAAGAGAGAAATTAGCTCGTCAGCAGTTAGAGGCGCAGATAGCGAAAAAAAATGAAGTGCAATTTGATTCAACAAAAGAATTGTTAGCGTCTTATGAAACTGCAAAAGTGCGAGAGATTCAATTAGAGTTTTTGTCATTTTTAAATAGAGAGCATATAGAAAATAAAACTATAGATGAACTAACTAAGTTTTTTATTGAAAACGTTCTACAACTTTTAGGGCAACACACCTCTATCGTTTTTCAGTGTAAAGATGGCGTAATCAGTAATCTATTAACCATAAAAAAAGATGATGTCGATTGGCAACAATTAGAATTAACAGAGTCTGTACAAACCTTATTAAATACTTTTATTCCCGCAGAATCCTCTACTTGGATAAGAACAAATTTAACCTCAAATGTTGGTGAAGTAATCCCCTTTATGCAAGAACCTTTGCTTTTGGCATTAAAGATTCCGCAACACCAAAAAGTGAACAAAATTATTTTAATCAATATAGAGCACTACTGTTATAGCGATGACTTTAAATCAACGTTAGCAATTGCAGCAAACCAATTTACAGGTATTGTGCAAAAAACTTCAACAGAAAGAATGCTTTCAACTAACTATTCGCAATTGAAGAAAACGCTAAAACTTTTAAAGAAAACTCAACAGCAGCTTATACACAATGAAAAAATGGTTTCACTTGGTCAGTTAGCTGCCGGCGTTGCTCACGAAATCAATAATCCTTTAAGTTATTTATCAAGCAATTTAGAAACCCTGCAAGATTATATTGCGCAATACGAGTCAATTATTGATAAGAACGTTACTGATGATGCGAATAATTCACCTGACTTTGATGAATTAAACTTCTTAAAAGAAGACAGTAAAGATCTGCTTTCTGCCTGCTTAAATGGTGTAAAACGCGTTGCAGATATAGTCACCAATTTAAAACAATTTTCTAAAAAAGATGGCAGTGAATTTTCTCCTACTAATTTAATTGAAGTGATTGACGATTCTTTAGCAATAGTGACCAATAAGATAAAATATAAGTATGACGTTAATATCAATCATGAATCTGATAACTTAACCGTAGAAGGGAATTTTGGTCAACTACAGCAAGTTTTTGTTAACCTTTTTATCAATGCTATCGATGCCATGCCAGAAAAAGGCGTGTTATCAATTCAAACATCAAGGAGCGATAACGAAGCCATTATCACAGTTAAAGATAATGGTATAGGCATGAAAAATGACACCATCACCAGGATTTTTGAACCCTTTTATACAACAAAAGATGACAGCAAAGGAACAGGGCTTGGCTTATCTGTTTCCTATGCAATCATCACTAAACACAATGCAAAAATTACGGTAGACTCTTCAGTGGGTAAAGGCAGCACCTTTACACTCGCATTCCCTTGCTAATTTTAAGTTTAAAGTTCACTCACTAATTTAGGACTATAAATGTGAAAAATTGAGTTACTAGTACGTGTCAATCGCTGTTGAGCTGGGTTTCTAAATGAGAATGACACCTCAACATCTTTGTTATTAAAGTCTGATTTTTCATCACAATAAATAACTGCATCAATAGGAAATAAACCTCTTCCTAACTCTACTTCTCCAGTTACAACACTAGACGTTTCAAAACGAGTGACCATACTAACGCGCTTATCAATGACTCGCTTATGGTTAACCACTATCTGAGCGAAACATGATCCTATTTTAGTTGTTTTACTTTTAGCGTAACCTTGCACTGTATCTAAAAAGTTAAATTCAACCCCTATTTGATGGCGCCCCTTAATCAAGCTTGGTAGCAAACCACTAAGACGGTACATACTTTTAGTTGGCTGATCAATACCATGCATTTTGTGACTTGCTAATGTAAATTGGGTACCGTTCATAACGAACGAACCAAAGTCACTTTGTTGATTCAACCTGTCTTTTGATGTTGGTAACGGATATACCCGCGTTACCCACCCTGGAAATACATCAGAGTTATTAATAGCCGTTTGTACTAAATCATTACTATCACCTTGATAAGGATTTATTGTACGAAGAATAGATAGCTCTTGTTCATATAACTTAATGGTCATTCTATTATTATCAATTTTGGCATTCAGTTTACTCATTTCATTCCAACCAAAAAAAATAGCGCAAGCCAGTGAGAGTATGATAATCCAAGCAAATATAATGTAGAGCTTTTCTTTCTTTTGTGCAGTTCCATGTATGTACTTGTCTTTACGATAGGCTGAGTTCTTCATCATTGTTACCTCGAAACGGTTCAATCATATCGAGGATATTGCAAACTTGTGGCCAACCTTTTCGATAATAAATAAAACCTTTATAAAACAATCGATTATGATTTTTGTATTTATAAAGTAATGAGATAAGTGATATTTTTCATTGTCATGTGTTGCATATTGCAACAACTCACATTGGCAAATTGCAACACTGAAACAATTAAAAACAAAAAAACCTTTTATATCAACAAATTAAAATTTGGCATTAAAAATGTAATGTAATTTAAAAAGTTAAATAAAGGGAGAACAGCTATGAGACATAACATCTTACTTTGGTTTTTAGTATTGCTTTATACAAGCCCTACCGTTAAAGCGATAGAAGTCGTTGATGTAGAGTTACAGCTACTTATAGATATATCAGGTAGCGTCAACTCAAGTGAATATCAATTACAAATGGATGGCTACAAAGCAGCATTTGAAAGTAGCAATGTTCAAAATGCCATAATAAATGGTACAAATGGTAAAATAGCTGTGCAACTAATTATGTGGTCAGGTGCTGCTCAGCAAGAAGTTATGATTGATTGGACCCTAGTTGACTCGCCTGTAGCATCTAATGCATTTGCATCGACAATTGACACCCTAGCGAGACCTTTTTCCGGCATGACAGCAATAGGTGAAGCAATAAACTATGGCTATAGTCAGTTTGAAGCAAATGGTTTTCAAGGTCTTTCACAAGTGATCGATGTATCAGGTGATGGCACTAATAATAGTGGTATGAATCCTGAGGATGCTAGAGATGAAGCAATAAATGCCGGCGTAACTAAAATTAATGGCATTGTTATCACGTCAAATCAAAGAGTGATTGATGAGTATGAATATAACGTTGTTGCTGGCAATAATGCTTTTCTTTTAGCCCCTGCAACATTTGAAGATTTTCAATCTGCAATTGAAGTTAAAATCGCTTCTGAAATACAAGGAGTAGCGCCTCCAGGTAATGTAGTCGTTAGTATTCCAGAGCCAAATTCAATTGTTTTATTTTTAACTGCACTTAGTTTTGTTATCTGTAGAAAACATAAAAGTCATAAGGAGCTATTATGAAAACATTAATGCTATTGCTAAGTTTATCACTGATTCATTTTTCAGCTTATACCATGGAGGTTGATTACAATTTAGAGTTTGGTATTGTCTTGCAAAATGAATATGGCACACCTGTTGGTTTTAAAGAGACAACTTATGTACCGATTAATAAATCAGGTAAAAACTCACTCTATGGATTGATCATATCGAAAGATAGCCAAGAAAATTTTACCGTGGGCTCTGTACACATATTACCTAAAAACCCATCAAACACCGAAAAAATAATGGGTAAAACAATGGTCATAAATGGCAAAGGTGCAGTATTTATGAAAACCCAAAAAGATGATATGCCAGGTAATTATGCAATGGAGTTATATATCAACGGAGTGCTTTATAAAACGATAGAATACCAGTTACTTACTGAAATATAGTTTTTAGATAAGGTTTTTCTATTATAACGAGTCGATAGAGCAACTTAGTTGTAATAATCAAGATTATTATTTAGGCTTTAGCAATCAAAATAATAATCTTGATTTATAAAACAAGTGTATTATAAATAAAAAGCAGTCAGGTACTAAAATGACTAATACAAAACCAATAGTATTTAAAAGCTCTCACGTTAACAGTTCAGATAATATCAATCCTAACCTTTGCCCTTTATGTCATGAAAGTAATGACTGTGGCAATGTAATGACTTGTACCTCAAGCCAAGACTGTTGGTGCAATGATCCCGCAATACAATTTTCTAAAGCATTATTAAATAAAGTTCCCGCGGGTACTAAAGGCAAAACATGCATATGTAAAGCCTGTGCTTTAAAACATCAATAATTTACCACAACCTAAACAAACAGAAATTGAGTTAAGTCGTTATTTCATGCCTGCGCCCTATTCTTTTCCATCTAAAGTAGGATGTTTTATTAAATTAAAATTAAATATAGTTAAAGGGTACTCAGGAAAAGTAATGAATGCCGAAAACCAATATTAATAACTAGCGAGGAATGAACTATGTGGATTAAGCCTAATTTTGAAGAAATGCGTTTAGGATTTGAAGTAACACTATACATCAGTAACCGTTAATTCAATATCATCACTAAAAAGCAAAACTCAGATTAAATTACCTCAGTGAAAGTTCAACTTAAATACTGAGGTAATTATACCAAT
Organism: uncultured Colwellia sp.; assembly: GCA_913061365.1. Classification (GTDB taxonomy): domain Bacteria; phylum Pseudomonadota; class Gammaproteobacteria; order Enterobacterales; family Alteromonadaceae; genus Colwellia. The sequence goes on along the minus strand of CAJXUT010000012.1, from coordinate 27,318 downwards.
CACACTTATAAAGTGTTCTTTTAAATGGTCTTAATTATCACCCGTTAATTACTGACTTCCCTTTTGTCTTGATCTCGAGGCACATATGAAAATTTTAGTTCTAGGCTCGGCTGCAGGTGGTGGGTTTCCTCAATGGAATTGTCACTGTGCTAATTGTAAAGGCTTGCGTGACGGTACAATTAAAGCAACAGCGCGTACTCAATCATCTATTGCTGTTAGCCCAAATGGTAAAGACTGGGTATTAATTAATGCTTCCCCTGATATTCGTCAACAAATAAATCAATCCCCACAGCTTTGGCCAGAAGAAGGTAGTCGTGGTACTAATATTCGTGCAGCAATATTATCTGATAGCCAAATCGATCATACTACTGGGCTGATAACTTTGCGTGAAGGGCTACCACTTGACGTATATTGTAGTGATGTTGTTTATGAAGACTTAACAAGCGCCTATCCATTATTTCCTATGTTAAAGCATTGGCATGGCGGTCTTAATTTTACTCAAATTGATACCGAAAAACGCCCTCCGTTTAGCGTCAATGGTGTTGATGGCATTGAATTTGTTCCTGTTATTATTGAATCAAATGCTCCTCCTTATTCACGCTATCGCGATAAAGTAGTCGATGGCAATAATATCGGTTTAAAAATTATCGATAAAAGCACAGGTAAGTACTTATTTTATTTACCGGGTATCGTTGAAAGCACGCCAGAAGTTGAAAGTATATTAGCAGAAGCTAGCTGTGTACTCATTGACGGAACATTGTGGCTTGATGATGAGATGATTGCTCAAGGTGTTGGTACTAAATTAGGCTCTGAAATGGGGCATATGCCAGTTAATGGCGACTATGGCACTGTGGCACTATTAAATAAATTTAACATAGACCGCAAAATTCTAATCCATATAAACAACACTAACCCCATTTTAAATGAAGAATCTTCCGAGCATCAGTTTGTTTTAGACAATGGTGTAGAAATTGCCACCGATGGCATGGAAATAACGATTTAACCTCACTTATAGGATCCATTTTATGCAAGCTTGGACCAGAGAACAATTTGAACAAAAGTTAAGAGACAAAGGCCAACTTTACCATATTCATCACCCTTTCCATATTGCTATGCATAAAGGTGAATGTAGCAAAGAAGAAATCAGAGGCTGGGTTGCAAACCGCTTTTATTATCAAGTGAATATTCCAATTAAAGATGCCGCAATTATGGCTAATTGTCGCGATATGGAAACTAGACGCTTATGGATCCAACGTATTCTTGATCACGACGGTAATGCAGGTGAAGAAACCTTAGGTGGCATAGAAGCATGGTTACGTTTAGGTGAAGCTGTTGGTTTAGATAGACAAGATTTACTAGATGAAAAGTTTGTACTGCCCGGTGTTCGTTTTGCCGTAGATGCCTATGTAAATTTTGCTAGAAAAGCTAACTGGCAACAAGCAGCTTGCTCATCTTTAACTGAAATGTTTGCGCCTGAAATTCATCAAAGCCGTTTAGACAGCTGGCCGCAAAACTATCAATGGATAAAGCCAGAAGGATTAAGTTATTTCCAAATGCGTTTATCGCAAGCTCGTCGTGATGTAAATCATGGATTGCAAATAACACTCGATCACTTCACTAGCCGAGAAGCACAAGAAGAAGCGTTAAATATTCTCCAATTTAAACTGGATATTTTGTGGAGCATGTTAGACTCAATGACATTAGCTTATCAACAAGATAGAGCGCCTTACCAAGCTATACTTGGTCAAGAGGCGGTTAACAATCCTATTTATCACAAAGGACTATTTAAGTGAATACACCAATAGTAACACCTGAAATGACACCATCACTTAATGCCATGTTTCGCTTTCAATGGGAAAAAGCACAAAACTGCTTTGTATTATTATTTCCAGAGGGTATGGTAAAACTTAACGGTGGTGCTGGCGAAATTATGCAGCTTATTGACGGGCAAACAAACATACAACAAATTACAGCGGCGCTACATGCTAAGTTTCCTGATGCTGGCGACTTATCTGACGATGTAAATGAATTTGTCACCACTGCAATTGAAAAAAAATGGCTTAATCATGACTAATCAAACGGTAACAGATATATCAGCACAAGACAGTGATGCACTTGTTGGCCCACCACTATGGCTGCTTGCAGAATTAACTTATGATTGTCCGTTACACTGCCCTTACTGTTCAAACCCTACAGACTTAAGCGACACAAAAAATGAATTAACCACAGAGCAGTGGTTTAAAGTATTTAGCGAAGCTAGAGACATGGGGGCTGTACAACTTGGTTTCTCTGGTGGTGAGCCTTTACTGCGTAAAGATCTTGAAGAATTAGTAAAACATGCCAGAGGATTAGGCTTTTATACCAACTTAATTACCTCAGGCATAGGCTTAACAGAAAAGCGTATTACCAAGCTAAAAGAAGCAGGTTTAGACCATATTCAAATCAGTTTTCAAGGTGCTGATCCAGAGCTAAACGATGCCATAGCAGGTCGTGGTAATGCTTACCAACAAAAGTTTAATATGGCGAAATCTGTCAAAGCACAAGGCTACCCTATGGTGCTTAACTTTGTGCTTTCAAAACAAAACCTTGAACAAATTGAAGATATTATGCGACTTAGTTGTGAGCTTGAAGCTGATTACGTTGAGCTAGCAACTGCACAATATTACGGATGGGCTTATCAAAATCGTGACCATTTACTTCCCTCAAGAGAACAATTAGTTGAAGCTGAGGCTATTGTTAATAAGTTTAGGGATGAACAAGATGGTAAAGGCCCACATTTTATTTTTGTTACACCTGACTACTTTGAAACGCGTCCAAAAGCTTGTATGAATGGTTGGGGAACAACCTTCTTAACCATTACACCTGATGGCTCAGCTTTACCTTGTCATAGTGCAAAAATGTTACCACTAACCTTCCCTAATGTGAAAGATAAGTCGATTAATGACATTTGGCAGCAAGACTTTTCTTTTGAATACTTTCGTGGTGATGACTGGATGCCACAACCCTGTAAAGGTTGTGATGAAAAGGAAAAAGATTTTGGTGGTTGTCGTTGTCAGGCATTTATGATGACAGGTGATATGCATAAAACAGATCCCGTGTGTAGTAAATCAGAAGACCATCATTTAATTCAACAGGCAATTGATAGTGCAAATAATCCGTCAAAACCTATAGTGCCTCGTGTTAACCAAAAAGCAATGAAGCATGCTAAAGACACTGAGTTAAACATCACCCGAATTAAAATATAACCTTGGCTTCACTATTGATTGAAAATATTTATCGCCATAAAAATGGTTTGAAACATATAAACATAATCGATAGTGATGGCTTTAGCGCTCTTTTTGTAGTGAATACACCTGTATTTGACAATAGCGGTGTTGCTCATGCGGTTGAACACATGGTTTTTCGACGCAGCGAAGCTTTTCCTGAAGTAGAAACGTTATTTCAAATAACATCACTAACTGAAGCAAAAATTAATGCTTCAACATTTGCCAACACCACTTACTTTCATTGTCAAAGTCATTGCCCTGAAACCTTTTTACTAGCAATAAATTATTTACTTAACGGCTTATTTAAGCCTACCTTTGATGGCGAAGATTTACGTAATGAAGTACATAATGGTAATGACAGCGGGGTTATTTTTCGAGAGCTACTAGGAATAGAACAGGCAAATACGAAGAATGAAAAAAGCCATAAAGAAGGTAATAAACAGAACGACTTTTGCTATGGAGGCATGAGTGCAACGATAGGAACATTAACACTCAGTGACTTAACAAACTTCCATAAGCAATATTATCAAGCAAATAATATAACTCTGGTTACTGCAAATGCTGATGTTGAAAGAATTGCAAACTTGATATCATTTATTCCTCAACAAAGTGCACAATATAAGCAAGAAAGAATACTGCTGAATGATGCAAATACATCCTCTCAAGCCTTTGAAGATAAAGAGCAACATCAAAAAAAATATTCTTCATCAATTAAAAAGCTTATTGAAACTTACCAGCTATGGTTACAAGATCCTTATTACCAAGAAATAGATGACTACCAAGAAATAGATGACCACCAAGAAATAGATGACCACCAAGAAATTGAAGAGTCTACAGAGATTAACAATTTAATCCCCCCATTAGTGAACTTATCAAACCTATTCACTGCACGGGCTACTGTAAATAAGCTGGTTAATAACAAGATAAAAAACCTTGTAAAGAAAGCACCGCTGCCTGGTTTATTTACCAATTTATATCAGCAAGCCAAAAGTGAGCTTATTACAAGTGAGGCAAAAGGTTTACTTTGTTTTAGCGCTGTACATGACCAATCTAATGCCGTGTGGTTAACTAAAATTAATAATGCTGATAAAGCCTTAGCAAATATCACAAGTTATATCATTAGTGGCTACCCTGCATTTTTGGCTCGACGCTGCCAAGGACATTGCTATGCTACCCAAGCTTTAACCATAGACGACTCAAATGACTCAACACACCTTGTGATTTTCAGTGCTTTTGATATAAACCCAACTAAACACTTACAAGAAACACCTCAATGCTTACTCTCTTTAAGCCAAGATTATCGCTTTATTCGTAACAGCTTACCGCTGGCTAAAAACAAATATTCCCACACGCATTTTCTAGCTGATAATCAGCTAGAAAATATTACAGACACTGATATATCTAACTACTTAAAAACGATCGCCAGCGGTTCCCATCCTAAAGTATGAGTTTTTTTATGCCAAGGGAGCATGGTTTTACTTGCCAATAAGCCCCTATTATATCCATAGACAAACACTGTTTAATTAATGACGCAATAAAAAAATAAGCCCACCAAAAAGGATCAAATTCTGGCGGGTAAATATATGAGGTGAATTATGATCTATGCAAATCCGGGAAGCGAAAATTCAGTTATTACATTTAAATCAAAATATCAAAATTTTATTGGCGGTCAATGGGTTGCTCCGGTAAAAGGAAATTACTTTGGTAATTCAACACCAGTTACTGGTGAAGTATTTTGTGAAATTCCACGTTCAAGTGCCGAAGATATTGATTTAGCACTTGATGCTGCACATGCAGCAAAAGCAGCTTGGGGAAAAACCTCAGTACAAGAACGTTCAAATATTTTATTACAAATTGCCGACCGCATCGAAGCTAACCTTGAAGTATTAGCCGTTGCTGAAACATGGGATAATGGTAAGCCTATCCGTGAAACACTTAATGCTGATATTCCACTTTGTGTCGATCATTTCCGTTACTATGCTGGTTGTATCCGTGCTCAAGAAGGTTCTTTATCTCAAATAGATGATGATACTGTTGCGTATCACTTCCATGAGCCTATTGGTGTTGTTGGCCAAATCATTCCTTGGAACTTCCCAATGCTGATGGCAGCTTGGAAATTAGCTCCTGCACTTGCTACAGGTAACTGTATTGTTCTTAAACCTGCAGAACAAACACCTGCAAGTATTCTAGTCTTTATGGAATTAATTGCTGATTTACTTCCTGCTGGCGTTTTAAACATTGTTAACGGCTACGGTAAAGAAGCCGGTGAAGCATTAGCAACAAGCACACGTATAGGTAAAATTGCATTTACTGGTTCAACACCTGTAGGTCAACACATATTAAAATGTGCTGCTGAAAACCTTATCCCCTCTACAGTTGAACTTGGCGGTAAATCACCAAATGTTTTCTTTAGTGACATCATGAATCAAGAAGATGATTACATTGAAAAGTGTGCTGAAGGTTTTGCTTTAGGTTTCTTTAACCAAGGTGAAGTATGTACCTGTCCTTCTCGTGCTCTTGTACAAGAAGATATCTTTGATGCATTCATGGAAAAAGTACTTGAGAAAACTAAGAACATCGTTCGAGGTAATCCACTTGATGTAACAACTATGGTTGGTGCACAAGCTTCTAAAGAACAATACGAAAAAATCCAAGGTTACTTACAAATAGGTAAAGATGAAGGTGCTGTTGTACTTTCTGGTGGTAGCCATGAATCATTAGAAGGTTCATTAGAAACAGGTTATTACATCCAACCAACTATTCTAAAAGGCAATAACTCAATGCGAGTATTCCAAGAAGAAATATTTGGTCCGGTAATCTCTGTTACTACCTTTAAAGATGCTGAAGAAGCACTGCAAATAGCTAACGATACTGCTTTTGGTTTAGGTGCTGGTGTTTGGACACGTGATGCAAACCTTGCTCACCGTATGGGTCGTGGTATTGAATCAGGTCGTGTATGGACTAACTGTTACCATTTATATCCTGCACATGCTGCATTTGGTGGTTATAAGAAGTCAGGTATTGGTCGTGAAACACATAAAATGATGATGGATCATTACCAACAGACTAAAAACTTATTAGTGAGCTATAGCACTAGCCCATTAGGTTTCTTCTAGATAGTAAGTATAAATAGCCCTTCCCATTCCCTGAAGGGCTTAAATTAAATGTTTTGGAGTCTAATATATGAATCTAGTTTACTTATTAAGACTCCATTTTTTACTCCTTTCCCTACTGTTATTTACCTCTTTACAAACCGCCATCGCTTTTGATGATGCAAACTCATTCAAAAATAGTGATGTCACCGCAATTCCTGCAGAAATAACTGCTATTTTTCCTAGTGCTACACGTATCGGCAATGTTGATCCTGAATTAGCAATAACCCCTGTTTATCAACTAAGTCAATTACTTGGTTATGTTTTCCAGTCTGACGATTTTACCGACTTTATTGGTTTTTCTGGTCAAACAATTAATATTCTAATTGGCATCGACACTAAAGGCGTCTTTGCTGGCTTTAAAGTGCTTAAACATCACGAACCCATTTTTTTACATGGTCTTGGCGAACAACCTATGTTCGACTTTATTGACCAATATAAGGGGCACTCTATAAAAGAGCGTTACATTATTGGCGCTCAAAATGACAACACCCCTGGCATGACTAATTTTGATGGCATTACCAGAGCAACAGTTTCTGTAATGGTGATAAATGACACCATTATCGCTTCTGCTTTAAAAGTTGCTAGAGCTAAATTAGAAGGCTTTGCCGCAGCGTCAACCGTTAGAATTGACACCAATTTTTTTCAAAAACTTAATTTTGAGCAGCTAGTAGAACAAGGCCACATATCACACTGGCAAATAAGTAAAAAACAAAGTTTACAGTTAGCTAGCGAAGAATCTAATGAATTAGTCAATGCCATTGAAGATTTAGTACAAGAAGCGGAAGATAATGGCATTGAAGGCGATTTTATTAACTTATATTTTGCTTTTGTGAATATTCCAATTATCGGTAAGAACCTTCTAGGAGAAGCTGAATACCAACGATTATTAGAAAGCTTAAAACCTGGTGAACACGCACTAATGGTGTTTAATCAAGGTAGTTATTCTTATGTTAGCGAAGATTTTATCCCACAAACTGTTCCTACCCGTTTAAGTATTGTTCAAGGAGAATTTCCGGTAGATATAAAAGATATAGATTTTTATAGTTACTATGATCCTTCGTTTGATATTGATATTCCAGCATTTGACCAACAAAATATATTTCGCATAAAGTCTCAATCTGGCTTTGAAATAAGTCAAACTTTCGGTATTTCATTGGCGGTCAACTACAGTCAGTCATTTTTAAGCACACAACAATACCAATTTAGCTCAGATACTGTTTTGCCAGAAAAATTATTTTATACACCAAAAGTCATCGTAGAAAAAAAACTGCCTTTATGGTTAAGAATTTGGCTAGACCGTAGTATTGAAATCACAATACTTGCAGCATATCTTATTGCTTTATCTATTCTTTTTGTTAAACAAAAGCAATTTGCACGTCATGCTAACGCGGTTCAGAGAACTCGCCTAGCAATGTTGATTTTTACCATTGGTTATATCGGTTATTACACGCAAGGGCAGCTTTCCGTTGTAAATATTTATACCTTACTACTGTCATTAGTTAATGGCTTTAGAATTGAAGTATTCCTTTTAGATCCAATTATATTCATCTTGTGGGTATTCGTATTTATTAGTTTATTTATTTTCGGTCGAGGTTTGTTTTGTGGTTGGTTATGCCCTTTCGGTGCGCTACAAGAAATAATGGGATTACTGGCCAAAAAACTGAATATAAGGCAAATCAAAATTTCACCAAAACATCACAAATATGCTCAAAAAATTAAATATCTAATTTTGTTCGGCTTAGTTGGTGTATCATTTTACTCTCTTACATTAGCTGAACAACTTGCCGAAATAGAGCCTTTTAAAACCAGCATCACCTTAAATTTCATTCGTTATTGGCCCTTTGTTTTATATGCTGTTATTTTATTATTATTAAGTTTAAAAATTCATAAATTCTATTGTCGCTACCTTTGCCCGTTAGGCGCAGGATTAGCCATACTTGGTCGCTTTCCACTATTAAAATGGTTAAGAAGACGAAAAGAGTGTGGTAGCCCTTGCCAATTGTGCCGTAATAAAAAATGTGACATTGATGCGATTAATCAAGATGGCTCTATTGATTATGGTGAATGTGTTCAATGTTTAGAGTGCTTAGTTACCATTGAAAGCCCTAAATTATGCGTAGTAAATAAATACAGTAAACGTTCTATTAAAATAAAAAATGTCGCGTGAATGTATTGCTAATGTTAGCTGAGTCCTACCTATTAAAGTAGAGCAGCGAGATATCACTAGACCTTAGTCTACATCAGCTAAAATAAACTGATGTTGATATAAGGCATTTGTTAGCATTAACATTCAAAATGATATCCCTATTAGGCAGAGTTATGACAAATATAAAAACAATAGTCGCTGTTAGTAAATCAATTGAGCCTTCAAAAGCCAGTAAAGAAATAAAAGAACAATTGAACCACCCTGATATTGATTTTGTTCTGTTTTATTGTTCAACCGTTTATCAGTTAGACGAATTAGCAACAGCAATGACCCAATCTTTTAAAGGCGTTGAGGTTGTTGGCTGTACTACGGCGGGTGAATTTACCCGTGAAGGCTGTGAACGACAGTCCATTATAGCAATAGGCTTTTCGAGTAAGTACTTTTCTATTAGCGCTAAGCCAGTAGAGTCAATGGATAATTTTGATATTGTTGATGCTCAAAATACTATGAATGAGCTGATTGAACAGTGCCGCTCAAGAGAATTAGCCCCAATACAAGGCAATAGTTTTTTACTCACATTACTTGATGGTCTATCTACAAAAGAAGAGCAATTTTTACAAACACTAAACTCTGCTACTTACGGTATTCCACATTTTGGAGGCTCAGCTGGCGATGATGTCAATTTAGCTAATACCCATGTTTTCTATCAAAATAAATTCCACCAACAGGCTGCTATCGTCATTTTGATTAACACCCAATGTGCTTTTGAGGTATTCAATTGCAACCATATAAAATGCCCGATAGAGAAATTAGTGGTCACCGCAGCAGATGTTGAAAATAGAACCGTTTATGAACTCAACGCAATGCCTGCAGCAATAGAGTATGCTCAATTATTAAATATAGACATCAACGACTTAAGCCCTGAAATATTTTCACTACACCCCCTTGCTGTTAAGGTGGGTGGTCAATACTATATTCGCTCAATACAAAAAGTGAATATGGACGATTTAAGTTTAACTTTTTATTGTGCCGTTGATGTAGGTATTGTATTAACTGCAGTTGAAATGGATGACATTTTTAACTCATTAAATAATAAATTAGAAGATATTACTGAGCGCTATGGACAGTCAAACCTTGTGCTTGGCTGTTGTTGTTTTCTACGTCGTATTGAAATTGAACAAAAAAACTTAGGTGAGCAAGCAAAAGCTTTATATCAAAAATACAATATGGCAGGCTTTAATAGCTACGGTGAACATATTAATGGTATTAATTTGAACCAGACTTTTGCAGGTGTGTTTATTGCTGATAATGAGGTTGATGCCGATGAATGATATAAATGAAGAGAGTTCATTAGCAGAGCAAGTTGAGCAACTCAAAAAGCAAAATACTGTTTTAAAAAAAATTAACCACGCTTTAATGGAGCGAGTAGAAAATCATGGTAATCATTTTGCGCCCTATGATGCATTTGAAAGCTCAGTATATTTAGCTGAACAAGTAAGAGAAAAAACACAAGAATTAAAAAATACCCTTGCCAAATTAGAGCGTAGCAATCGCGCGTTAACACAAGCAAATGACAAAGCTAACCTATTTCAGCAACGTTTTATTGATGCAATTGAAAGTATCTCAGAGGCTTTTGTTTTACTGGATAGTGATGGCAGAATCATTCTTCAAAACAGTACTTTTTCTTCCTTTTGGGAAGGCTTAGGTTTACCTACTGACGTTGGTGTGAACTTAAATGATTTAAAAGACAGAGCAAAGAATCTAGGTATTATTCGTCACGTTCATCCTGGCGATGCCTATAATATTAAGCCTATTTATAAACTATCAAATGGACGATGGTTTCAATTAAATGAACGTCGCACTATGGAAGGCGGTTGGGTAATGCTTTATAGCGACATCACCGCATTGAAAAATGCTGAGAATGTTAGATATGAACAAGGTATGGCTAAAAAGTCATTCTTACTACAAAGCTTAGTTGATAATATTTCTCAAGGTGTGGTGTTAATTAGTAGTCAACAACAAATAGAAGTGTGGAATAATCGTTTTGCCCAGATTAGTCAGCTCTCGCCTATATTATTAAAAGAAAAGCCCTACTTTTCTAATATCAGTAACTTAACTGAGCTAGACCTTGCACCCAAAAAAGAGCACGCTTACTACGTTCAAACCTTATCCAATGGTACTGTGGTCGAAATAAGAGATCATCATTTACAAAATGGTAAGTTAATAAAAACCTATACCGATATTACTGAACGACATCGTTACGCAGAGTCACTGAAAAAAAGTGAACGCTGGTTACGTTTAATTACCGATAATGTACCCGCAATGATTGCCTATGTCGGCTCTGATCTAAAGTTTCAATTTACTAACCAAGTTTACATGGATTGGTATGGTCATTCTGAATCTAAAATTTATGGTTTAGAAGATCTCAAAGCAAAAACTAATATTGATTTTAATAAACTAAAGCCATACGTAGATAAAGCACTTTCTGGTGAGAGTGTTAGTTTTGAGACAGAAGAGCAAAGTTTAACGGGTGAAATATCCTACCTATTAAAATCTTATGTTCCTAATATTGATGCTGAAGGTCAAGTCCTTGGATTTTTTGTACTCATTAGAGACATTACTGAACGAAGAAAAAATGCATTAGCCTTACAAAAAGCGCATGATTTATTAGAAATTAGAGTACATGAACGTACTTCTCAACTACAAACAGAAATACAAGGACATCAACAGGCACAAAATGATTTAGTGAAAGCAATTAAAGAAGCTGATCAGGCAAATATGTCTAAAACAAAGTTTCTTGCTGCAGTTAGCCATGATTTATTACAGCCCCTAAATGCTGCCCAGCTATTTAATAGCTCATTATCAGAGCAAGTTCAAGATACTGCACTAGCGCCTATTGTTAATTCTGTAGACGCTTCTCTTAGTGATCTAGAAAACTTAATTTGTACCTTAGTTGATATTTCTAAGCTTGATGCGGGTGTTGTTCGAGCTGATAAATCCTCTTTTAAACTGGCTGATTTACTGGATAACTTGGCAAATGAATATCAACAACAAGCAAGCCAATATGATGTCAAATTACACTACGTGACAACCGATATAGTCGTACATAGCGATAGCGTTTTATTAGCGCGCGTATTACGTAATTTTCTTTCTAACGCCTTTAGATATACCGACAATGGCAAAGTTTTATTTGGTTGTAGAAGGCATGGAAACTTTGTTTCTATTGAAGTTTGGGATAATGGTGTTGGTATAGCTGAAGAAAAAATCAATGAAATTTTTCAAGAGTTTAAACGACTTCAGTCATCTAAAATATCTTTTAGAAATGGTTTAGGTCTAGGCTTAGCTATTGTAGATAAAATAGCCAAAGTACTCGACCATTCAATAAAAGTGAACTCCATTCAAGGCAAAGGCTCTATGTTTGCCATTCAAGTACCCGTAGGAACAATTGACAAAGTATCTACACAAAACTCCCTGCCCTCACAAATATTACAAAACACTATTCTAGCCCAGCGCACTATTTGGGTTATCGATAATGATGCCAACATATGTGACGGTATGGCTCGCTTACTTGGTGGTTGGGACTGTATTGTAATAACTGCGCTTAGCCTTGAAGATTTAGAACAGCAAGTTGATGTCTCTCAAGATCACGCTGATATTTTAATTGTCGATTACCATTTAGATAATGACGAAACAGGTCTAACAGCGGCTAACCTTATCAATACCAAAAGAGATCTAGCCATACCAACTTTAATGATTACGGCAAACTACAGTAAATCACTAAAAAATGAAGTTGAAAACACCGGTATTTTACTGCTAAACAAACCTGTTAAACCAATGAAACTAAAAACCACTATGTTACATTTGTTAAGATAGGTTTTAGCAAATAAATGCTAGTTTTTGCTAATAAAATTAGTTGCAAACACCTCCTACCTTAGTAGGAGGTGTTTGCAACAAAGTAACACTAACAGTATGTTTTCAAAAGATTTTAATTTAACCCTATTCACTTGGTGAATTTTTCTTCATATACCATTACTCAATTATTCGCGTTACATTATGACTAAGTTTACAACTAAGGAATAATAATGAACCGTATTACTTTATTATTAAGTACGCTATGCGCCTTACCAGCATTAGCTGATGACATTGAAAAAATCAGTGTTATTGGTCAAACACCGTTATCAAGTAACTTTTCTACAGATGAAAATATTATTGGTAGTGCGCAGTATGTTAGCGTTGAGGATATCACTCGAGCACAAGCAATATCACTTGCTGATCATATGAGAAATCAACTAGTCAGTGTGCATATCAATGATGTTCAAAACAACCCTTTTCAACCTGATGTGCAATATCGTGGGTTTACTGCGTCACCATTACTAGGTTTACCTCAAGGTATTTCTGTTTATTTAAATGGCGTTCGATTTAACGAACCTTTTGGTGATACTGTTAACTGGGATCTGATTCCTTTAGCTGCACTTGATAGCGTTGCTTTGTATTCAGGCTCTAACCCAGCTTTTGGTCAAAACACCTTAGGTGGTGCTTTATCCCTGAAAACAAAAAATGGTTTTAATTATACTAAAAACGAAATTGATGTGAATTTTGGTAGCTTTGGACAAAAACAATACACTATTCAGTCTGGCGGTAACAAGGGGAATTGGGGCTATTACTTTCTTGCTAACAGCTATAAAGAAGATGGCTGGCGTGACTTCTCTCAAAGTGAATTAAAACAAGCGCTAGCTTCGCTTAGTTATCAAGATGATACTCACTTTGTAGAATTATTACTTGCTGCTAATGATAATGAGATGACTGGTAATGGCGCAGCGCCAGAAGAGCTAATAGCAATTGAAGGTAGAGAAGCGGTTTATACTCACCCTGATAGAACAAACACTGACTATAAACTCGTTAGTATTGCGAGCGACTCGATAATTAATAGTAACTTATCGTTACAAGCAAATGCTTATTACCGTCAAAATAAAATTAATTCTTTAAATGGTGATGATAGCGATTATGAAGAATGTGATTTTGGTGCAGGCGTAACCTTATGTGAAGAAGATGAAGAAGACGATTCACTAGAAAGGGTTGAGTTTGTTGGTTATGACGAAGATGCATTATTTAGTGAAATCTCAACCATTGATCCAGATGAAGTTGATGGCACATTAAATGATGGCGCTACTGACAATACAAGCTACGGTTTTGCCACGCAACTTGTTCATTTATCAAGCTTTGATAACTATGATCAAGAAATGATTTTTGGTTTGGGCATGGATAAAGCTGACATCAGTTTTAACAGTAATACGCAGTTCGGTATTCTACATAACGATTCAGCGCTAGATGATCGTTCAGTATCACCAACAGGGGTTTTTGATAGCGAATCCCAAGTACGCTTAGATGTAACCACAGAGCAACAATTTGTATTTGCTTCATATTCAATGGCTTTTGAATACGGTCTTACGCTAAATATTGCTGGTCGTTACAATAACAGCCATATTATTATGAACGATCTGATTGATGACGGTGAAGGCTCATTAGATGGTAATCATAAATTTAATCGTTTTAACCCAGCCGTTGGTTTAGATTATAAAATTAATGATGAATTTAGCGCTAAACTAAGTTATAGCGAATCATCACGTGTGCCAAGCCCTGCTGAATTAAGTTGTGCTGATGAAGACGACCCATGTAAATTACCTAATGGCTTTGTTGCTGATCCACCGCTTGAGCAAGTGGTAGCCAAAACAGTTGAGGCGTCATTACTATACAATACTGATTCTGTATCAGCCATTGCAACTGTATTTACAACTAAAACGGTTGATGACATTATTTTTCAACAAGCCGGATCTACCTCTTCTGAAGGTTACTTTGTCAATATTGATAAAGTACAGCGTCAAGGGGTTGAGTTAGCCTACACTGTTGCCTTTAACGATGTAACCATTGGTACTAGCTACAATTACTTAAAAGCAACATTTGAGTCTCCTTTTGTTTCTTTTAGCCCAGTAAACCCTTTAGGCGCAAATCGTCAAGTGACACCGGGAGATGTGATTCCTGGTCAACCTCAACACCAAGTTAAACTTCATGCTGATTGGCAAATAACGCAAGACATGAGCATTGGTACTGAGTTCTTATATGCCTCTGACTCGTACTATCGTGGCGATGAAGCGAATGAAAATAAGAAGATATCATCTTATTCGTTAGTTAATGCTTATTTTGCTTACCAGATAAATGATAATTTCAGATTAACAGCCAAAATAGATAATGTATTTGATCATGAATATGAAACATTTGGTACTTATGGCGAAGCAGATGAAGTATTAGAAGATTTTTATCCTGATGTAGAATCTGAGTATTTCGTTGGCCCTGCAAGACCAAGATCTTTTTCTGTAGGAATTAACTATACGTTTTAGCAATAAAAAGATATTTGCTCTACTGGAGCAAATATCTTTCCCATCATTTATTAGGTGTATTTTATAGTGCGTATCTTTATTTTTCTTTTCATTATATGTTCTAACAGTATTATCGCTAATGCTGCACCCGCTAAAAACTTAGCTGATGTTCGTGTAGGTGTTCTAAAATACGGCACAGTTAATTGGGAAATAGAGGTAATAAAGCATTATCAATTAGACAAAAAATATAATTTCAACTTACAAATAACACCGCTTAGTAATAAAAATGCCTCGGCAGTAGCACTACAAAGTAACGCTGTTGATATTATTTTAGGTGATTGGCTGTGGGTAAACCGCCAACGCTTTAACGGTAAAAATTATACCTTATTTCCCACATCTATTGCCTCAGGCGGCTTATATATCGAGGAGAAATCTGACATCAAATCAGTACAAGATCTCAAGCAAACTAAAATAGGTATTGCCGGAGGCTCTGTGGACAAGAACTGGTTGTTATTACAAGCGTATACGAAAAAAATTCATCAGATAGAAATTAAAAAAAATGCAGAGTTAGTTTTTGCAACACCTCCTTTATTAAATCGTTTAATGTTACAAGGCAATGTTGATTCAGCGATAAATTTTTGGCATTACAATGCAAGATTAAGTGCCAATGGATATCAGCTATTAATTAGTGTTCCTCAGATGTTGTCTGAACTCGGCATTTCTGGTCAAGTTCCTTTATTAGGCTGGATTTTCGATCGTCAATGGGCAACTGAGCAAAATGAAGCATTAACGGCTTTTCTACAAGCCTCAAAAGAAGCAAAACAACGATTACTGCTATGTGATGAAGAATGGCAACGTATCCGTCATTTAACAAAAGCCGACAACGATGACGTTTTTATCGCATTAAAAAATGAGTATAGAAATAGATTACTTAAAAAATTTAGCACCGAAGAACTAAATGCGAGTCAGCAAGTTTTTACTATTTTAGCTAAGCAAGGAGGACGTGATCTTGTTGGGAAAGCAACCACGTTAGCTGAAAAAACATTTTGGAAAAGTCAAAATAACCATCCTATTAAAAGTAAATCTACAAAAAACCCTTCAAACCGCCATGCGATATGCTCGCCTTAATAGGACAATAAATTATTAAGACGTTATCTAATAAACAAGCACCACAAAATAAGCTATTAGGTTGTTTAAACGCGGCATTAATGTCACCAATATACGGCAGAGTCATAATATTATTTATTTTAGCGAGTATATGGCAACTTGTAGCGTGGCTTGTAAATAGCTCTGATTTTCCTTCTCTTTTAACCGTTATGGAAAGCTTTCATTATCATTTTTTTCAAGGTGATATGCTTGTTAACCTTACTGTCACCCTTAAACGTGTGCTACTTAGTTTCATTATTGCCATGATATTAGGCGTTATCATTGGTATTTTAATGGGGACAAGTAAGCGATTAAATCAATTGTCTGACACCTTATTAATCATAGTCCTTAATGTTCCTGCTCTTGTTACCATTTTACTTTGCTATATCTGGTTTGGCTTGGTTGAATCAGCGGCGATATTGGCTGTTGTCATTAACAAAGTGCCAACAGTTGTTGTGATGATTAGAGAAGGCGCTCGTGTAGTTGATGAAGATTTACTCGATGTTGCTAAGGTCTATAAGTTATCAATAACTAAAACATTTTTTAAGGTGTTTTTACCTCAGTTATATCCTTACATCATGGCCTCAGCACGTGCAGGTTTATCGCTAATTTGGAAAATTGTTTTAGTGGTTGAATTATTAGGACGAAGTGATGGTGTTGGTTTTGCTTTAAACACATTATTTCAGTTTTTTGATATTGCCGGTATTCTTGCCTATACCTTTGCGTTTATTTCCATTGTATTGGCCATAGAAAATTTACTCTTTAGACCCTTAGATAAATTAATAGCTAGAGGAAGTCATCATGATCGCACTTGATATTGCCATTAATGACAAGCAATACGACAATAGCTCTTCTGTGGTATTAAAAGATATAAAATTTACCGTAAAACCCGGAGAATTCGTTGCCATTATAGGCCCATCTGGCTCAGGAAAGACGACCTTATTAAATATGCTTTCGGGTCTTGAAGAGGCCACAACACAAAAAATATTATGTAATGCGCAACCTATTGAAGATTGCAAAGAACTTCAACTAGGATATATATTTCAACAACCACGGTTAATGCCTTGGTTAACAGTTCAAGAAAATATACAGCTAGTATTACCTACAATTCAGCAAACCAAAATCAGTCACCTGTTAGCGCAAGTCGGTTTAAAAGGTAAAGAAAACTATTATCCAAAACAGCTATCCGGCGGTATGCAAAAACGCGTTGCTATTGCCAGAGCATTTGCCGTTAATCCTGAATTAATTTTACTTGATGAACCCTTCAATTCTCTTGATGCGCCAACCGCAGCTAAGTTACGACTGCTACTCGTTGAGCTATGCAAGAGCTGTAATAGTACCGTCATTTTGGTTACTCATGATTTAAGTGAAGCAATTTATCTCGCTGATCGCATAATATTTATGAGTGACTCGCCTTCTTCTATTGTTCATCAAGTGAACGTAGAACTACCTAAACCAAGAAAAGAATCTGGTTGCAATGAGCTAGCCTGGCAAACAAAACTTCTGCAACAACACCCTGATATTCTGTCAGGTATTCTAAAAACTACAGAGTAATTTATCTCATCCTTTTTTTATTTTCTCCTACTTAAGCATTAGGCAATTGGCGTAGGACTAAGTGATGTTTTATTTCAACAGCATTACCAATACTGCTTTGTCATCAAGTTTTTTATCATTAATGACATTACAACAAAACCGATAAAAACCATTACACATAAAGGAAATAAAACATGACTACAAAATTTAAATTAGCTGCAGTTGCTCTTGCCTGCACCACAGCATTTAATGCTAGCGCCGCTGTTGAATTGTATAATAACAATGAAGGTATGACTTTTACTGCTGATGGTCTAATCAATATATTTTACTCTAGCAGTGATACTGACATGACTGATGCAGCTGGCGTAGAAACAAACAGCAAACAAGCACGTGTAAGAACTGGCTTTTTACCAAGCTACATTGGTTTAAACTCTTCTAACCAAGTAGGTGACTATAAAGTAGCTACGCGTTCTTCATTTTGGGTTACCCTTAGTGATACAGATGCTAATCGCGGTGCAACAGCTGCAGGTACGCAAACAGGAATAGATATTCGTCAATTTTATGCAACAGTAAGTGGCGATTTTGGTGAAGTATTATTAGGTAAAGATTTTGGCCTATTTAATCGCTCTAATATTTTTGGTGATGAACTATTACTTGGTTATGGTCAAACATCTAACACTGTCGGTTTAGTTGATGGCGGTAACGTATCTTTTGGTAACATTGCTACAGGTTATACCTACGCATTTCCAAAAGCACAAATTACTTATAGAACACCTGATATGAGCGGCTTTAAATTAGCCGTTGGTATTATGGATCCGAATAAAGTATCTGCAGATTCAGATGAAGATATGCCGCGTTTCGAAGCAGAACTAACCTACGACACTACCTTTGATGGTGGTTCAGTAAAAGGTTGGGTAAACGGTATGTCACAATCAAGCGAAGTAGCTGGTGCTGACCAAGATCAATCTGGTGTTGGCTACGGTGTTAACGTTAAGTTCTCAGGCGTATCACTAACCGCTTCTGGTTTTAGCGCTGAAGGTGTAGGTCATGTTGCAGGTTTAGATCAATTTGTTACCGCTGATACAACCGAAACCGATGGTTACTTAGTGCAAGCATCTTACACTATGGGTGATAACCGCTTTGTAGTTTCTTACGGTCAATCTACAGTAGATGATAGTGCAGTAGAGACTGAAAGTAGTAACACCAACATTTCTTATTTCAGAACAGTTATTCCTGGAGTTACTCTTGTAGCTGAATTGAATAAAACTGAAATAGATAATAATGATGCTTCAGATATGACAGCAGAAGAGAATAACGTTTTCTCAATTGGTGCTGTTGTAACTTTCTAAGTTCATAGTTGATGAAAGGAGTGAAGAGTTTACTTTTCACTCCTTTTTTATTGCACTAAAACTAATTATTAAATATAAAAAGTTATAATTGTATATTTTATGACTTAAAGATGAGATTCTTACAACTAAGGGATGATTAAATACTTAAATTCAGTCTGCTAGAGTATAACGGTGGATTCATTTCAATAGGCAATACCATGTATAAAATTTTAGTCGCTGATGATCATCCTTTGTTTAGGGATGCCGTAATAAACATTATTTCACAAACATTTCCAGAGTCCGAAATTTTTGAATCACAAGATATTGAATCAACTTTTGAGATTATAAAATGCACTTCTGATATTGATCTTATTTTACTCGATCTAAACATGCCAGGAATGTCTGGTCTTACAGGTTTACTTGATCTGCGTAATCAACATCCAACCACTCCTGTTGTTATTATTTCGGCTGAAACAGAAAAACAAGTAATTCTACAAACAATTGCTTATGGCGCTGTTGGTTTTATTGCAAAATCCTCGGCAAAAGACACGATTGGTGAAGCACTTAAAAGTATATTTGAAGGCAATGTTTATTTGCCTGCTGATATCATTCGCACGCAAGCAACCGTTAATACAGTAAAAGAATTTGAAGTGTCACCTGAGAAAATGTTTTTATTAACACGTAGAGAGTTAATGGTGTTACAGCATTTAACAAAAGGCGAAGCAAATAAGCAGATAGCATTTAACTTAAATATTTCTGAAACAACCGTAAAATCTCATGTTTCTTCTATTCTTAAAAAGCTCGGTGCATCCAACCGCGTTAAAGTGGTTGTAGGCTGTAGCGATATTGACTTCAACCAATACCTAAAACGTTAAAGTTACACGAAAAGTAATCGTAGATTAAATCTCTATCTAAGCACTTCTTTCTATAAAAAGCGAAACTGAGCTAGTTGTTAGCAGTCTCGCTTACTTTCCTTACTTTCCTTACTTAAATATAAAAATAGTATTAACCATACCGTGATAAGTATCAATAGCACTTTTTCAGATAAATCTTTGTCTGCAATAAAATATGAAGAAACGAGCATAACTAAAGCAAAAAATAACGAAATCAAAATGTTTGCCAATCTAGCTTTTTTACAGTTCATCTAATGTTACCTTAAGTTCATATGATTAAATTTAAATACCTATTTAAGAGGAATAATTATTAGCTATACCGTTCACCCATCTTAAATCTCTTTGAACTTTTAGATTTGTCAGTACCGCAAAGTTTATTAAACTTTTGTTAATATCACATGATTTCAAATTTTTAGACACTACAAATATTATTTTTATTCTATCTAAATGAGTGAAGCAATTTCCTTTAACCGTCACTGGAAGGCTTAATTAAAGGTTTTATTAATACTAGTCTTTTTCTCTTTATAAAATTTAAATTATTCAGGTAATCTACAACCAAAACTTGAGAAAATCGTTTACAACTACAAAAGGTAAGTAAAATAACCTAGATAGATAATACTCAAACAAACGCATTAACTTTTCAGCCCCTATTAATTAACCATTAACTTCTTTTCTACGATTCTGTATAATCGCGCGCATTAATCATTGCCCAATTGGCACTGCTCAGGAATAACTTATGCTAACAGCTAATAATATCACTCAACAGTTTGGCGCTAAGCCACTGTTTGAAAACATTTCACAAAAATTTGGTGGCGGTAATCGTTACGGTTTAATTGGCGCTAATGGTTGTGGTAAATCAACCTTCATGAAAATCTTAGGCGGCGATTTAGACCAAACTTCAGGTAATGTTAGTTTAGATACTGGTGAGCGCTTAGGTAAGTTACGTCAAGATCAATTTGCTTTTGAAGCATACAGTGTCATTGATACGGTTATTATGGGTCACACCGAATTATGGGCGGTAAAAGAAGAACGTGATCGTATTTATGCTTTGCCTGAAATGAGTGAAGCTGATGGCATGAAAGTGGGCGATTTAGAATCTGAATATGCTGAAATGGACGGTTATTCTGCAGAAAGTCGCGCGGGTGAATTATTAATGGGCGTTGGTATTCCTGTTGAGCAACACTACGGCTTAATGAGCGAGATTGCTCCAGGTTTTAAATTACGTATTCTATTAGCCCAAGCGTTATTTTCAGATCCTGATATTTTATTATTGGATGAGCCAACCAACAACTTGGATATTCATACTATTCAATGGTTAGAAGACACCTTAAATGAACGTGATTCAACCATGATTATCATCTCGCATGATAGACACTTCTTAAACAGTGTTTGTACCCACATGGCTGATTTAGATTATGGTGAACTACGTGTATACCCAGGTAATTACGATGAGTACATGCTAGCTGCAACACAAGCAAGAGCACGTTTATTAGCTGATAATGCGAAGAAAAAAGCGCAAATAGGCGAATTACAAGCCTTCGTTGCACGTTTTTCTGCCAATGCATCAAAAGCAAAACAAGCGACCTCTCGTGCTAAACGAATTGATAAAATACAACTAGACGAAGTAAAAGCTTCTAGTCGTAGTAATCCATTTATTCGCTTTGAACAAGAGAAGAAACTATTTCGTAACGCACTTGTTATTGAAAGCTTAAATAAAAGCTTTGAAGACGCTCATATCTTGAAAGATGTTTCTGCATTAATTGAGGTTGGTGAACGTATTGCTATCATTGGTGAGAACGGTATTGGTAAAACAACTTTCTTACGTTCACTGATGAATGACGTTGGTTATGAAGCCAGTTCTGGCGAAATAACTTGGTCTGAGAATGTAAGCATTGGTTACTATGCTCAGGATCATGAATACGAGTTTGAAACCGATATGACACTATTTGAATGGATGAGCCAATGGCGTCAACCAACAGATGATGAACAAGCGGTTCGTGGTTATTTAGGCCGTTTACTTTTCTCTGCTGATGATATTAAAAAATCAATTCATGTTCTCTCTGGTGGTGAAAAAGGCCGTATGTTATTTGGCAAGCTAATGATGCAAAAACCAAATATTTTAGTGCTTGATGAACCAACTAACCATATGGATATGGAGTCAATTGAATCATTAAATATGGCACTTGAAACTTACGAAGGTACTTTATTATTTGTAAGTCATGACCGAGAGTTTGTTTCTACCATTGCAACACGTATTATCGAATTAACTCAAGAAGGTTATAATGATTTTGCTGGAACTTACGATGAATATTTAGCTAGTCAGGCTTAATACTCAAAGTTACTTCCTTTAAAAACTCAAGATACAAGGTATAAAATTCTTCTGTCTTGAGTTCTGTTTTTCTCTTCAAGCCCTTTAATACACTATGTATTCCCCTAATACCTAAGGATTTATATGTTAAGTTACCGTCACGCTTTTCATGCTGGAAATTTTGCCGATGTACTAAAACATAGTGTGTTATCACTTGTTTTAGATTATATGACCCGCAAGGAAAAAGGGTTTTGCTACATAGACAGTCATTCAGGTGCTGGAATGTATCAATTAGCTGATGAATACGCACAAAAAACAGGTGAATATAAAGATGGTATTGAAAAAATAATTAATGATGATACTGCACCTGAATCACTGGATTGTTATTTATCACTCATCAAAAGTTTAAATCTCAATAGTGAACTTGAAGTTTATCCAGGTTCTCCGGGGATTGCTAAAGCTTTTGTTCGTCGCCAAGACAGTAGCCATTTATTTGAACTACATCCAACAGATATTCAACACCTAGAAGACTTTTGTCAACGTTGGCGTAAAGTGTTTATTAAGCAATCTGATGGCTATCAAGGTGTATTAGGATTATTACCACCACCAAGCCGTCGTGGTGTTGTATTAATAGACCCTCCTTACGAACTTAAAGAAGATTACCAAAAAGCTGTTAATACAATAGTTAAAGCATATAGCAAGTTTGCAACGGGAACTTACATCCTATGGTACCCTGTTGTTAAGCGTGAACTTGTTACACAAATGAGTGATACCTTCTGTAAGAGTGCTGTCAAAAATGTATTACAAGCTGAGTTTTGCTTAAAAAGTGATACTGATGAATACGGCATGACAGGTACTGGACTCTTTATCGTTAACCCTCCATGGCAATTAGCTCAACAGCTTGAAGATATATTACCTTACATGAAAACTAAATTAGGTAATATTGAAAGTCATTATACACTTACACAAATAGTTACAGAGTAGATTAAATGTTTTACTCTCATTGTTAAGGTAAATTATTTAGCTTCAGTTATAAAACAATATTCATTGTCAGATACAAGAAAACTCGACAAAGCTATTCTTACCTTTACTTTTTGCTTTATAAAGAGCCATATCAGCTTGATGATATAGCTCGTTGCAAGAGCTCTCATCATCTTTAAAAGAAAAGGTAATTCCTGCCGAAATTGTTACAAGGTTTGAAGGAGGGTTATTTTCGTGCTTTATATCTAGCAATTCAATTATTGTGATGATTGATTGAATCCATTGCTTACCTTCTTCGAGGGTGTCAACGCTATTTATTAGTGCAAACTCTTCACCTCCAATACGGTATGAAAATTCAGTGGTTCTTTTACTTTTTTGACTAATAACTTCTCCAATAGACTTTAAGACTTTATCACCTGCAGGATGTCCGTACGTATCATTGTACAGTTTAAAGTTATCAACATCACAAATAGCCAAAAGTAATATTCTTCCTTCTCGCTTATTCCGGTTAAGCTCTCGATTTAACGTTTTATTGAATGTTCTTCGATTATGCAAACCAGTCAGCGTATCTATCACAACTAAGTTGTGTAAGTATTTATCAGAAAAACTTAAATAATGAATTAAAAACAACCAAATAATAATAAAAAAAAGAATAAAACTAATAAGTAATACCGATAAATAAAAAGCATTATTTATCGTTTTATCTTTTATATTAGTTTCGTACTCATGTATAAGCTCAATACCACTGTTAATTGATTGCATATATTCTTGTTTCAACAATCCATATTCTTCATTATGCAATAATGCTAAGGCACGTGCTTTTTCACCTTGTTTGAGTAATTCAAATGATTTTTCTTCCATTTTTAATAACTTATCATTGACTACGCTAGTTTTTTTGATTAATTCTCTGATTTCAGGCTTACCTGACATCGCACTTAAGAGCGCATTATCAAGTAAAATCACATGCTTTTGATATCTGTTTATCCACCTTCTTTCTTCTGTTAAAAGATATGCTAACGCAGACATAGAAAGAACTTCATCGTGATAAACAATTTCATCTGACAATACTTTTAATAAATAGAGCCTATCATTTGAATTTTGATAAAGGGTTGAGTAATGAAGCCTAAATATACTTATGGCCAATATAATAATAATAATGGTACTTAATATAAAAAATATGGAGGTTTTAAATCTTTTCGTCATTGTTATCATTTTGTGCAGAAGAAAAAATCTATTAAAATTAACTATAGACCAGCAAATCAAAAGCATCTTCATTTTTGTGTAAAAGACTTATAGAGCGATAGCATTGCTATTATTCTCTCCTGACACTTTTCATCGTGCTTAAATACTATTTTTATCGTGCTTTCAATAATACCCTTACTATTTATAAAGCTTTTTAAGTACTAAAGTAGAACTATTAAATAATTAATACTTGGGTATAGTTATAACTACAAAATTAAACACACCAGATGGAAGTTTTAACGTGAAAGCCCTTATATTATGTTTAACATTATTACTTATTCCCTTACCTTCTTTAGCCAATATTGGCGTTATGGTCGCAGGCGGAAATTTAAGTGCAGGTTATCTAAAAACCACAGCCAGTCGGCACGGTTTATTTTGGACATTTGATCATAAATGGTTTGATGAAAAAGAAACTTATTTAACATGGCAACTAGAGTTAGCTTCATCTCATTGGAACAATGAGTATTTCCCTGACATACATGCTATTTCTCTTACACCTATATTTCACTATGTCTGGGAGCACGATAGCTTTACTATTTTTGCTGGTGGTGGCGTTGGTGCAACAAAGCTGAGTGCTGATAGGTTAAGCAGTCGAAAGTTAGGATCTGAATGGTTGTTTGAAGATAAGTTTGTATTAGGTACTCAGTTTTTAGATCACCATCGACTATCTGTTAGTTTTAATCACTACTCTAACGCAAATTTAGCCTCTGAAAATGATGGTCTAAGCATTTGGTATATTAACTACAGTTACCTTTGGTAGAATGATCCCCATTAATGCTCTTGCCAATTTTACAAGAACTTAATGAAAATGCAGTATCTATTTATTAATTCGAGACAGTCATACGAGTTGTCTCAAGTTAATTTGCTTTCATAAGATAATGCTAGTTTTATTTACAATAATTAACCGCTAATAGCTATACATGAACCGCTAATCAAATAGCAATTCATAAATAATCTCTTTTTTCATTGCTCCGCCAAAATCCGATGTCATCCCTACTTTATGAGTAGATAGTCCACATGCTTTTGCTGCTGAAAATATTGTAGCCTTTGAACTATGGTTATCCGCAGAGATCGTAGTAGTGATAGCACGAACATTTTTATGTTTGGCTGAATTAATGAGTGATGCAACGAGATTTTTTCCTATCCCCTTACCTTGCTGTGTTTTATCTACCGCTATTTGCCATAATAAAACACCATCATCTATGCTTCTTCCAAAAATATAGCCGACAACTCGATTACCTACCAGCGCTATAAAAAACAGCTCACGGTCAAAGTGCGATGCCTGCCATAAAGTGTAATCAGTGTGGTGATCAATGTCGTTAGAAGACTTCATCAAGCTTAAGGTTTGTTGTGCAAATGCTTCTTTAAAAGGGATTATTTGAATATGACACATATAGGTTTTTTGAATTTAGGATAATGGCGAGCGAATACTATAACAATCTTATAACAAACATGTACTAGTAATAAAATGCTGATATTAATAGTACATGCCATAAGATTGCATTATCTAAGTTAATTTCTATCTGCAATTCGTTTTTTCTTAAAATCAGAATTAGTTTTCCATTTAGGCCAATCATCATTCATTGCTAATTCACTCACAATATCAATAATCAAAGATATATCCTGCTCTACTCCCCCTAAAGGCCAAAGAGGCGAATAGTCATCTTCTTCTTTGTGATATTTATGAGTAATATAATCAGGATCGGTATCGCCAAGGCTCATAAACAGTAAGCTAGGGACACCTTGTTTCGCGAGTGAAAAATGATCAGAGCGGAAAAACAAACCATTTTGAGGTCTAGGATCAAGTTTAACGTTGCGTTGTTGCTTAGCTGCAGATAGAACCAAATAATCTTCCATTTCTGACATGTTTTTGCCATATTGCAATATATAATCAACCCCTTCTAAAGCATTCATTCCATCAATATTCAATAGAGCGACCATTTGCTTTGTTGGAATAACGTCTCCTCGTGCAAATAATTCAG
The DNA here is from genome assembly GCA_913061365.1 of uncultured Colwellia sp. Lineage (GTDB taxonomy): Bacteria > Pseudomonadota > Gammaproteobacteria > Enterobacterales > Alteromonadaceae > Colwellia. The sequence goes on along the minus strand of CAJXUT010000012.1, from coordinate 964 downwards.
AGCCTATTAAACCTGTTTCTTCAGCAGTAAAGTTAACGAATAAAATTGAACGTTCAAAAGGCTTTATTTTATGTTGCTCTGATAGCATACGTGCAATTTCTATAGTGGCTGCAGTTCCAGTGGCATTATCAATAGCACCATTATAAATTTTAGGTCCCGTTGGTGTTTGCTTCGTACCAAAATGATCCCAGTGAGCACTAACTATTATATATTCATCTGCTTTAGTGCTGCCTTCAAGAAGAGCAACTACATTGTTTGACTCTGCATTTTCTATAGCGCTTTTTAAGCTTAAATTAGCCTGTAAATTTAATGGTATAGCTTTAAAACTTGGCAATAACGCTTGTTGCTTTAATGCAGAATAATCAAGACCTACTGACGACAGTATTTTTTGCGTTGCGTTATAGTGTAACCACCCCATAATAGGTAATTTACTACGATTTCTATGCTCATCAACTAAGGTATATTTACTACCCGTATTTGAACTTTCAACCACACTCCAAGGGTAAGCCGCTGGTGCCGTTTCATGAATAATCAAAACAGCCTTCGCTCCTTGTCTTGCTGCTTCTTCATATTTATAAGTCCAACGTCCATAGTAAGTCATAGCATTGCCAGTAAATAGCTCTTCATCTTGAGTGGCAAAGCCTGGATCATTAACTAAAACAACGACTGTTTTATCTTTTACATCAATACCTTGATAATCATTCCATTGATATTCAGGAGCATTAATCCCATAGCCAACAAATACTAAATCTGAGTTAGCTAAATTAATTTCTTCATTAATTAGTTCGGTACGGGCAGTAAAGTCTTTACCCGCTGTAAATTCAAAATCGCCAATCTTTAAAACCATTGAAAGTTCTGGCGTTAGTTTTGCCATTGGTACTGCTTGAAAAAAGCTTCCTTTTACTCCACCACTCCTGTCTCTTATACACATCTGACGCTGCCGACGAAGAGGATAGTGTAGATC
>CAJXUT010000011.1 GCA_913061365.1 uncultured Colwellia sp. | reverse complement strand
TACGAGATTCCTCTACGTCTCGTGGGCTCGGAGATGTGTATAAGAGACAGCTCTTTAATAGTGTAAAAGCTGATAGTTAACGCTAACGTAATTAACAAAGAGCTTATAATAATATTCAATAACATAGCTTGAGAGGCTGCGTTTTCTTTCTCATCAACCAATGTCAGAATTTCATTACTTAAATAGTTTTCAGTTTTTTTCAGCTGCCCAATACGTCCCGTTGATTGAGCAAACCAGTATTCTGCATCAGTACTAAAATCACTTTGATTATTAATCGCGATGGCTCTTAAATTTAAAACCTCTTTAACCGCTGCATGATTTAGTTGCTGTTCAAAATATTCTTTACCTTTATCATCAGAGAACTGATTAAAGTTATCAAAGTAGGTATTTTGTTCACTGACTAATCTAATAAATTTTGCATACATGCCTTGGCCAAATTTATCTTTTGCAAAGGTATTACTTAACACTGCACGCTCAATGCCTGCACGCTCTTTACCTTGTAAAAAGTTGTAATAAGCAATTGTTATTTTGGTTATTAAGGCATCTGAACTGATACCCGCATTCAACGCAGCTACACTTAATAATTGTTTATTCAACTGCGTGTAATACGCTAACGCCTTACCCAACGAAATTGATTGCGAATCTACCTGTTGACGAATTGATTTTAAGTTTTGTAAAGATTGATTAATCGTGCCATTAAGTTGCTTTATTTGCTCCAACTCAAAATTACTTTTACTCCAAAAGTTTTCTTGATTCGTCCTTTTTTGGTTTGTGTTTTGTCTTTGAGTTTGTAGCTTATTAGCAAATTTAGTACCTTTAGACCCTAAAAACCCCGCAGTCATACCACGCTCTTTTTGTAGCTCATGCACTAGTTCGCTATAAACTACTGATAATTCAGTTAAAGGCGCGATAGTAGACATTTCATTTTTAATAGCAATACTATTAAAAACAGAGTTAATACTTAACCATAGAAAGCCTAACATCGGTAAAGTAAGCAAACTGAATATTTTCTTTCTAAATGATAGGTTAGTAAAATTCATAAACATCCTTTCAAAAATTTTATAAATGACTTCGCGCTTTAAAGTATAGTAGCAAAAACATAATCAACCACTATTTGACTTTACTATGAAAGATAAGTACTTATCAATAGAACAAAAAACACGCTTAGTTGAAAAAATTCAACACTACTTACTTACAGAATTAGATTGTGATGCTGGTCAATTTGAGACTGAATTCTTTTTAGATTTTTTAACAACTGAGTTAAAAGGGCATTATTACAATCAAGGCCTCTATGATGCACAAACTATTTTGTCCAATAAGATTGACGACATTAATGAGGCAATCAGTGAACTAGAGCAAGACATATAGACTACTTATTTCTATAAAGCTAATGAATGATTTCTAAAGAAGTGATAAAAGAATTTACTGATTTTAAAAAGACCGACTTAAATTTAAGACAAAAAAAACCGATAGAATGACTATCGGTCGATTAGCTATGAGGAAAGCTAGAATATTAAATTATTACAACAAGCGTTCACATAAAGGGAACAAAAAGAATTGTAGAGCATATACTCTAAGAGTGCAAGCATAAAATATATTTAAATAATATATTGCTACTTTTTTAAGCTGATATTGCATTAAATAACTTCAAATATCCTGTAAGAACTATAGACATGTCATTTTTATGAACTCTTTTTATTACTCTGCAGTATTTAGCATACGAATAACTGCTTTAAATCAACAAAAGTCTATCGTGTATTTGTTGATTTACTTCACATACAGTAAACTATCAAGAATTAACAAAATCAGTGAAATACAAATGTCAGCATCAGAACAAAACCAATCAACAGATACGCAAGAATCATTATCAGATAACACTACTCATTTTGGCTATAAAACCATTGATAAAGAAGACAAAGTTTCTATGGTAGCAGGGGTTTTTCATTCTGTAGCCAAACAGTATGATGTAATGAATGATTTAATGTCGTTTGGTGTTCATCGATTATGGAAGCGCTTTACCATTGATGCCAGTGGTGTTCGTCCCGGTAATAAAGTACTTGACCTTGCCGGTGGCACTGGTGATTTAACTGCAAAATTTTCTCAGTTAGTTGGCAAAGAAGGTAAAGTAATATTAGCTGATATTAACAGTTCAATGCTTAATGTGGGCCGCGATAAATTACGCGATAAAGGTTTAGTGCAAAATATTGAATACGTACAAGCGAATGCCCAGTACTTACCTTTTGAAGATAACACTTTTGATATTGTTACTATTGCTTTTGGTTTACGTAATGTAACTGACAAAGATATGGCACTACGTTCAATATATCGTGTATTAAAACCAGGTGGGCGCTTATTGGTACTTGAGTTCTCAAAGCCTGAGCATGAAGTCCTCAATAAAGCATACGATTTTTACTCATTTAATATTTTACCTAAAATGGGTGAGTTAGTTGCCAAAGATGGTGACAGCTATCAGTATTTAGCTGAATCAATTCGTATGCACCCCGATCAAGAAACATTAAAAGTAATGATGGATAATGCCGGCTTCGAACAAACCAGCTATAAAAATTTAACAGGTGGTGTGGTTGCATTACATAAAGGTTATAAGTTTTAATTATTATGGCCGCTGTACTATCAAATATAATGATTTCACAATTACTCACATCAACATTAGAAGTAGTGATTAATAAAGCATTAGCGTTAAGTTCATCTACTGCATCACTAGAAAAATTAATAGATAAAACATTAACGCTTGAATTAGCAGAGATAACTTTTCCTCTGAGCTTCAGCGTTTGTAACAGTAGTAAAAAAATATCAATTGTAGTGACTTCATTAACCGAACGCTCTGATTGCACTATAAAAACAAGTATCAGCACCTTACAAGAGTTAAAAGCAGAACAACAAATCACTGAGCTGATCAAACAAGACAAACTCGATTTAACTGGCGATACAAAAATAGCCCAACAATTTGCTAATGTAGCCGAAAATTTAGATATTGATTGGCAAAGTGAATTAGCCAATCATATTGGCGATGTACCTACACATAAGTTAATACAGTTAAGTAAACGCGTTGCTCAAAAAGCGCAATTTGCCACTCAGCAGATTAAAGCAGATGCCAGCGAATATATAGTGCACGAAAAACGTTTAGTGGTTACACATAGTCAAATTGAACACTTCAATCAGCAAGTTTCAAACGTTGATCAGCAAGTCAATGAACTTGAACAACGTATCTCAAAACTAATTGACCTACAAGCCAACCTTTAATTAATAGCAAGGATCTTCAATAACGTGAGTAGCATTCGACTATACCGCATTGTTAAAACATTTTTACACTATGGCTTAGATGAAATAGTGCCAGCAAAAATGTTGCCTTGGTATGTAAAACTTCTTCGCCACCTTTTGTTTTGGATAAAAAACGAACATAAAGATAAAGAAGTAGCTCTGCGCTTTAGGTTAGCAATTGAGTCACTTGGCCCCGTATTTATTAAATTTGGCCAAATGCTTTCTACTCGTCGTGATTTATTACCGCCCGACTTTGCTGATGAACTCGCCTTTTTACAAGATCAAGTTACCCCTTTTGAAGGTAAACTAGCTAAGCAACTAATCATTGATGCCATAGGCGTTAAAGCGTTCGAGCAGCACTTTATTGATTTTGACATAGAGCCGTTAGCCTCAGCTTCTATCGCACAAGTTCACACTGCGATACTAAAAGAAGATGACACTGAAAAACAGGTCGTTATTAAAATATTACGTCCTAATATTAGTGAAACAATATTGGCTGACTTAAGGGTAATGTCTCGCTTTGCTGGTATTGTTGCTCGCTGGTTACCTGATGGAAAACGCTTAAGACCTAAAGAAGTTGTTGCCGAATACCGTAAAACTATTTTAGATGAATTAAACCTTAACCGTGAAGCAGCTAATGCTATTCAATTAAAGCGTAATTTTGAGCAAGGTAGTGAGTATGACAAAGTACTTTATGTACCTGAAATTTACAGTGAATACAGTTCTAAAAAAGTACTCGTTATGGAACGTATTTACGGCATAGGCGTTGCTGAGGTTGAAACTTTAGAACAACTTGGCGTGGATATGAAGTTATTAGCTGAACGTGGTGTAGAAGTATTTTTCACACAAGTATTCCGCGATAGTTTTTTTCACGCTGATATGCACCCAGGTAATGTTTTTGTTGACGCAACAAACCCAGCAGATCCTACATGGATTGCCATTGATTGTGGAATTGTAGGTACGTTAAACAGAGAAGATAAACGTTACTTAGCTGAAAACTTTGTTGCTTTTTTCAATCGAGATTACCGTAAAGTAGCACAATTACATGTTGATTCAGGATGGGTTCCTGCTACTACCAGTGTAGATGAATTTGAATTTGCTATTCGCACAGTGTGTGAGCCTATCTTCAATAAACCTCTTTCTGAAATTTCATTTGGACAAGTTTTAGTAAATCTATTTAACACCGCCCGCCGCTTTAATATGGAAGTACAACCACAGTTAGTACTACTACAAAAAACCTTACTTTATATTGAAGGCTTAGGGCGTCAACTCTACCCACAGTTAGACTTATGGCAAACCGCTAAACCCTTCTTAGAGAACTGGGTTAAAGAGCAAATGGGTGTTAAAGCCGTATTCAGTAAAGTTAAAGATAACCTACCTTTTTGGAATGAAAAATTACCTGAAATTCCAGATCTCATTTATGAATATTTAAAAGTTGGTAAGGAAAATCAGCAACAACAAACCCTCTTAATGCAAAAGTTATTGCTACAGCAATCTCAGCAAAACAGAAATACCATCGCAAGTATACTGGTAGCAGGCACTGTGATTGCTTTAACGATTGTCTTAGTTGCTTAGCTAACGCTATCTAGTTAGGGTGTATACACACCCTAATATTGAATATAGGAAATAACGAGAAGAGGTACTAAGACTTTTTGTCTTTATTAAACAGTGCCCGTAAATTCGCCATGCCTTGTTTATTCGATTGCTCTTTATGTGCTTGAGTTTTTTTCACTTGTCCTAATTCCCAGTTCAGATCATTTTGGGGTAATTCATGTAAAAAACGACTGGCTTCCGTTCGAGATACTTCGCCAAATTGACGACGTTCTCTAGCGTAAGTGAATATTAACTCACGTTGTGCCCTTGTAATACCTACATAAGCTAAACGACGCTCTTCTTCAACACTGCCTTCATCTATGCTTGTTTGATGTGGTAATAATCCTTCTTCCATGCCAATTAAGAATACATAAGGGAACTCCAAACCTTTTGAAGCATGCAAGGTCATTAATTGCACCTGATCGTTATTATCTTCTTCTTCATTACGCTCCATCATGTCACGTAAAGTTAAACGGGTAACAATTTGCGGTAAGTTCATCGGCTCTTCATCATCAGAACCCTCTAGCATTTGTGTCACCCAGCTAAAGAGTTCTGTGACATTTTTCATACGCATTTCTGCTGCTTTCGCGCTAGGCGATGTATCGTAAAGAAAATCTTCATAGTTAATTTCACGAATCATCGAACGCAGTACTGCTGCAGTGTCACCTCGCTCCGTTTGATCTGCAACATCAACTAACCATTGCGTAAATGCCTGTAGCTTCATTAAGCCACGGCCCGTCAGTGTTTGTTCTAGTCCTAATTCAAAACTAGCAGCAAACATACTGATTTTACGCATATTGGCATAATTGCCTAATTTTTCCAGTGTTGCAGGCCCTAACTCTCGCTTAGGTACATTAACAATGCGTAAGAAGGCATTATCATCATCTGGATTAACCAATACACGTAAGTAAGCCATGACATCTTTTATTTCTGAACGTGAGAAGAATGACGTTCCACCACTAATCTTATAAGGAATCCGGTTTGTCATCAGTGCTTTTTCCAATAGACGCGACTGATGATTACCTCGATATAAAATCGCATAGTCTTTATAACTACTGCGGTTCATAAAACGATGCCCAATTAACTCACCAATAATGCGCGAGACTTCATCCTCTTCATTCTTTGTTTGCACTACACGAAGTTCTACACCATAAGCGAGTTCACTAAATAAAGCTTTATCGTAAACGTGAGGATTGTTAGCAATAAGCGTATTGGCACATTTTAAAATACGACCACTTGAGCGGTAGTTCTGCTCTAGTTTTATCAATTTTAATTGTGGAAAATCTTTACCCAGCAACACCAAGTTTTCTGGTTTTGCACCACGCCAAGAATAGATAGACTGATCATCATCACCAACTACCGTTAAACGACCTCGCTCTCCAGTAATTTGTTTAACTAGTTCATACTGACTCGCATTGGTATCTTGATATTCATCGACGAGTAGATAGCGAATTTTTTTTTGCCAGCGTAATCTAACTTCTTCATAATTTCTCATCAACAACGTTGGAATAAGAATAAGGTCATCAAAATCAAGGGCATTATAGGCTTTCATATGCTGATGATAGCGCTGATAAAACTCAGCATATTCATGGGTATCGGCATCTCCTGCCGTTTTAAGTGCAGCATCAGGTAAGAATAAGTCATTCTTCCAATTAGAAATCATACTCTGTAATTTACTCAGTAAATCTTTATCGCCATCAAGTTCATCCATAGTGAGTTCTTTCAATAATGCCATAGAGTCTTGATCGTCAAACAAGGTAAAGCCTGGCTTATACCCTAAAACATTAATTTCTCTTCGAACTATATCTAAGCCTAATGAGTGAAAAGTTGAAACAGTTAAACCTCGAGTCAACTCTTTACCTAGCATTTTGACAATACGCTCTTTCATTTCGCGTGCGGCTTTATTCGTAAAAGTTACGGCGGCAATATTGCGTGCTTTGTAGTCACACTTTTGAATGAGATAAGCAATTTTTTGACAAATAACACCCGTTTTGCCCGAACCAGCACCAGCAAGCACAAGGCAAGGGCCACTAACATATTTAACAGCTTCATTCTGTCCGGGGTTAAGTTTCATTTTAAAGGGTCACTTATACATGTAAATTTGATACTTTCTCTTCTGCTTGAACTTAATAGTTCAATTATAAAAATGAGAGAAATATGGTGAAAGTTTGATAAAAACTTACGGTGGCTGATTTTACCTGTTTTTACTCAAAGACAAAACAGTTACAATGTTTACAAGTAAAATTTCAGGAAACACTCATGTTAAACGCAAAAAAAATTGAAGAAATAGCTAAACAAGTAACCGATGCTCTGCCACCGAGTTTAAAAAACATGGCTAATGATTTTGAAGATAAAACCAAAACGGCATTACAGCATAAGTTATCGCAATTGGATGTAGTGACTCGCGAAGAATTTGATGTTCAAACTCAAGTATTGATTAAAACACGCAGTAAAATAGCAACATTAGAAGCACGTTTAGTCGAACTAGAAGCAAGTCTGGTCGAAAAGTAGTTACTATTGATGCTAAGGTTTGTGCTAATCACTTTTGCACTAGTAGGGTTTATGACAAAAGCTGACAATAAGAATTTCACCTCTGAATCACAGCTTGTTAATCGTTATGCCAATGAAATTGCTGACTTTTGGCAGCAAGGTTACTTTTCTCATTTTAGTGGTGTTAATGATGTTCGCATCAATTACGCCACTTTCATCAATATTGATAAAACTGTACCTGCAAAATGTTTAATTATCTCCTCTGGACGCAGCGAAAGTTACCTTAAATATAAAGAACTGAGCTACGATTTATATAACCACGGTTATAGTGTTTTTTTAATTGATCATCGAGGTCAGGGTTTATCTCAGCGCTTATTAACAGATTCTCATAAGGGTTATGTCGAAGATTTTCAACACTATGTTGATGATCTAGCAACTTTTATTGAAAATACTGTAACCCCTCATTGCCAAGGTAATAAACCTTATATATTAGCTCATTCAATGGGTGGAGCTATTGCAGCTAGGTATATGCAAGACTTCCCAGATAAGATAAAAGCAGCTGTGCTATCTTCTCCCATGTTAGGCTTTAATAGTGGAAATGTTCCTGAGGTTATTGCTAAATCAGTATTAACAATATCAGCTCAATTGAATCAGTGGTTTGATGATCATCCTTGGTATTTCCTTGGTCATAAAGGATTTACTCAACATACATTTAGCGAAAACAAATTAATGCACTCTTCTGTGCGCTATCAGCTATTTACCCAGCTATATCAAAGTACTCCCGAAATTCAGCTAGGCGGAGTATCGGTACAATGGTTGACTACATCCCAGCTAGCGTTAGAGAAAATATTCAATAATATCGATAAAGTTAAAACGCCAACCTTAGTATTACAAGCAGGACAAGATCAGATCATAAAAAACCAAGCACAAGATGATTTTTGTCAGCAATTACATAAGTTACAACCACAATCTTGCCCTCATGGTAAGCCGATTATAGTTGCCAATGCTTATCATGAATTGTTTTTTGAAAGTGATACTTTCCGTGAACAAGCACTGCAAACTGCTATACAATGGTTTGAACAACATTAGAAAGGTTAATAGGTAACATTTTCTAATGTTGTAGAGCTACTTTTGAGGTTTATCTCTAACAGGTACAACTGAGCTTGGATCATGGTGAATAAACACTTCACACGGCGCCAGCGATTGGCAAATTTCATGCTCTATTTCGTCACCAATACTGTGTGCTTGTAATAGCGATAAACTATCATCTAGCTCTAAGTGAAATTGAATAAAACGCTGAGCACCCGATTGTCTAGTACGAAGCTCATGTAAACCTAATGTATGTTCATGGGCTAAGATAATATTCGTTATTTTAGCAACCTCGTCATCATTCAACTCATGATCCATTAATTGATAAACACTTTGATAAATAATTTGTCCTGCACCAAATAACAAATACAATGCAACCGCAATAGTAAATACACCATCAGCTTGTAACCAAAGCCCTTGGCTTAATATAATTGCAGCTAATACTCCCAAATTTAGAAGCAAGTCAGACTGATAATGCAGTGCATCAGCATTAATAACCACTGAGCCTGTTTTTTTGATAACAAAGCGCTGTAAAATAACTAAAGCAAGCGTTAATAACACTGCAATAATTGTCACCCAAATAGCCACTTCACTGTGTACAATAACTTGTGGATTGATTACGCGCTCAACACCATTGAAAATAAGCAAAAGAGCTGAGCCAAGTACAAAGGCTGCCTGAACTAAACCGGCTAAGCTCTCGGCTTTACCATGCCCAAACTTATGCTCCTTATCTGCAGGTGCTAATGCAAAACGCAAAATAACGATGTTCATGACAGAAGCAAATAAATCTAAAATAGAATCTGTAGTAGATGCTAACATTGCACTTGAGTCACTTATTAGCCAAGCATAAAACTTAATCACTACAAGTAATAATGCAACAGATGAAGAACTAATCGCTGCTAGTTTTACCCAATAGGCATAATTAGTATTATGAAGGTCGTCATTTTTTTGTTTTATAATTTTTTTTTCTGACATGAAAATAAGGCTTAAGAGTGAATTAATCGTTATAATAGCAATAATTTCAATTATGACTCAAATTTATCATTATGCTAGATGTTGTGCTTTTTCAACCGCAAATACCGCCAAATACTGGCAATATAATTCGCTTATGTGCTAACTCAGGGTTTCGCTTACATTTAATAGAACCTCTTGGCTTTGATTTAGATGATAAAAAGCTACGTAGAGCAGGTCTTGATTACCATGAATTTGCAGCGATAACTCGTCATAAAGATTTTGATGCCTTTGTTAAACAAGAGCAACCAAAGCGTATTCTTGCAATTACCACTAAAACTAATAACTTTTATGGTGATGTTACTTTCACTCAAGGAGACTATTTATTATTTGGTTCAGAAACCAGTGGTTTACCTGAAGATGTAAGAAGTCAGATACCTGATAAAGATAAAATTCGTATCCCTATGCTTAAAGACAGCCGCAGCATGAATTTATCTAATGCGACTGCTGTAATAGTATATGATGCTTGGCGACAGTTAGGTTTTGTCAATGCCGTATAAGAGCAACCTTCAACAAGCTTAAGATAAAGACTAAAACTCTCAATTCAGAGTTTGTTGAATGTTCACTAGTAAAATTGTCATTATTTATGATTTAGCTTGAAAGTTAACTAGCTCAAGTTCAAAGGAAATGCACTTCGTTGATGAGAGTCAAAGAGTGCTTTTAACGCAGGATTTTGTTAAATAACAGGAAAGATAAAGAAATTATTCTTGTTTTTGATCACGAGAGAGTAAGTCAGCGGCTGCTAATTTAGCTTCTTTACCTTGATAAAGTACTTGATATACCTGCTCAACAATAGGCATTTCAACTTCCATTCGCTGTGCTAGCATATGAACTTCTTTGGTATTACGGTAACCTTCTACCACTTGACCAATATCAGACATTGCTTGTTCAACACAAACACCTTTGCCTAATGCTAAACCAAATCGTCGATTTCGAGATTGATTATCAGTACAAGTGAGCACTAAATCCCCTAAACCAGCCATCCCCATAAAAGTAGCAGGATCAGCCTTTAAGGCAACGCCTAAACGAGTCATTTCAGCTAAACCGCGAGTAATTAAAGCTGTACGAGCATTTGCACCAAAGCCGATACCATCAGCCATACCAGCGCCAATCGCTATAACATTTTTAACCGCACCGCCTAGTTGCACACCAATAAAGTCTTTATTTGGGTAAACTCTAAAACATTTTTCACAGTGTAATAAATCAGAGAGTGTTGTCGCAAAGTCATCATCAGCAGAAGATAAAGAAATTGCAGTAGGGAGACCAGCAGCCATTTCTTTAGCGAACGTTGGACCAGATAACACTGCTAAGGCAATTTTTTCACCTAAGATGCTTCTAGCTACATTTTGTAATAAATCACCAGAAGTAGGATCTAAACCTTTCGTTGCCCAAGCTATTTTAACATTAGGATTAGCAGACTCATCAAGCACGACTTTTATTTTGTTAAGCATGTCGCCAAAGGCATGGCTAGGAACTACAACTAAAATATTATCGCTTGCTTGTATTGCTTGGCGTAAGTCATTGGTTGCATGCAAGCTGTCTGGAAAAGTACAACCGGCTAAATATCTAGTATTTTCACGAGCACTAACCATCTCATTAACCTGGTTAGTATCTCGTCCCCATAAAAGGGTTTTATGACCATTGCGTGCCAAACAAATTGCTAATGCAGTACCATAAGATCCTGCACCTAACACCGTAATTTTGGCAGAAGTGGCCATAAATATTCTCGCTATTTAATGTTTATCTTACAAATCGAACCTATGTTCGACTTACAAACTAGTGAGTTTCTGTGCTTTCTGGAGCGCTAGCTTGAGCCTGAGCTTCTGCATTTCGTTGCTGTACATATGAAGCAAATAAGGCTTCAAAGTTTACAGGTGATAAATTAAATTGTGGGAATGAGCCACGGTTAACCAAGCTAGCAATAGTTTCACGTGCATATGGAAACAACGTTGTTGGGCAGAATGCACCAATTGTATGTGCTAATTGTGGTTCAGGTAAGTTACCAATGGTAAAAATACCCGCTTGCTGTACTTCAGCTAAAAAGGCGGTTTGTCCTTCAACAGTAGCTGTTACTGTTACAGCTAAAACAACTTCAAAAGTATTATCTGCCAATTTGTTAGAGCGTGTATCAATATCTAATTTAATTTCAGGCTTCCAATCTGTTTGAAAAACAGCTGGAGAATTTGGTGTTTCAAAAGACACATCTTTAGTATAAATACGTTGAATAGCAAATTGTGGTTCTGCTTGTTCTTCTTGTGCTACTTCGTTTTGGTTTTCATCACTCATGAGGATTTCCTATCTTTGATATTTGTTTAATCTTTCTCAGCTAATATTTAATTTATTATTCAGCCAATAAAGTATCTAATTTATTATTCATTTCTAATGCGACTAAATCGTCACAGCCACCAATATGAACATCATTAATAAATATTTGTGGCACGGTATAGCTACCGTTGCTGCGAGCAATCATTTTTTCACGTAATGCCGCATCATTGTCAATACCAATTTGCTCAACTGACAACTCGGAAAAGTCTGTTGCTTTCTGCTCTAGCAGCCCTAATGCACGAGTACAAAATGGGCAGTAAGCTTTAGTGTATATTTCAATTTTAGCCATATATAACGTTACCTTTTCGTTACCGGTAAACCAGCACTAGTCCATGCACCCATGCCACCTTTTAATACACTAACACGAGAAAAACCCGACTTATGTAAATCATTGGCAACTTTTACGGCACTAATACCAGCACTACATACAACTATGATGGGATTTGCTTTATGTTTTTCAAGGCTGGTAAAACCATTTTTAGTGATTTTTTCATTCGTTAAACCTACAGCATCAAGAATATGACTCGTATTGAAATCTTTTTCACTACGAATATCAAGCGCAACGCCTTCTTCTCTGTTCATTAAAAAAGTTAAATCTTGCGGGCTAATTTGTTTAATTGGTGACATTTGAATTTTAATCGACATCACAATAATGATAACGACAAGGCCAACCCAAGCAGCAGTTAAAATGCCGTTGTTGCTGAAAAAAGTAATATATTGTTCCATAGATAGTGACTCTTTCGGTAAATAGTAAATCGTAAAATCGCCACATTATACCCAAGTGAGTTGGAATAGCGAGTATATCCCCATGTTAGTTCAAGTATATATACTGCCCTCACTTAGAACTAAAACAGTTGACGTTAAGAAAAAATCCTTAAAATGATATCTAGCTTAACCATAGCCCCCACTGACATTATGGAATTCATATATTCAAGCACAACGAGAATATATAGATATTAGTTGTTCTTACACTATTTCTTGCTTAAATAAACGGTTATAAATGTGTACAATAAGAGCAATTAATCTAATATCTAGCTGATTGAATTTAACTTATTCAGCAAAAATTAAAAGGCATTGTAATCATGGCAAATAGAAAACCAACCGTTTTGGTCATTTTAGATGGCTGGGGCTATCGCGAACAACCAAATTCTAATGCAATTCAAACAGCGAACACTCCAGTATTAGACAAACTCAAAAATGATTATCCCAATATGCTGATTCAAACATCAGGCATGGCGGTAGGCTTGCCAGATGGTCAAATGGGTAATTCTGAAGTTGGCCATGTAAATTTAGGTGCTGGTCGAATTGTTTATCAAGATTTTACCCGTATAACTAAAGCCATTGATGATGGTGAGTTTTCAAATAACCCTGCATTGTGCAGCGCTATAGACAATGCAGCAAACAAGAGTAAAGCGGTACATATTTTTGGCTTACTTTCGCCTGGCGGTGTGCACAGCCATGAAGAACACATTTTTGCCATGATGGAAATGGCTAAAAGCCGTGGTGCTAGTAAAATATATTTACATGCATTTTTAGATGGACGAGATACTCCGCCACGAAGTGCAAAAACCTCTTTAGAAAAAGCACAACAAAAATTCACACAACTTTTTGATGATAATGTCGGTGAAGGACAAGTTGCCTCGATTATTGGTCGTTATTTTGCTATGGATAGAGATCAACGCTGGGATCGTGTTGAAGCAGCATACGACTTACTTGTTTCAGGCATAAGTAAGTATCAATACAATGATGCGGTATCAGCACTAGAAAGTGCCTATGAACGTGATGAAAATGACGAATTTGTTAGCGCTAGTGCCATTCTAGATAAAACAGGTAAGGCAATTGAAGTTAACGACGGTGACGCCTTAGTATTTATGAACTTTAGAGCAGACAGAGCACGTCAGTTTAGTCGCTGTTTCACTGAAAAAGACTTTGCTGGTTTTACTCGTAAAAAAATTCCTGCTATCAGCGATTTTGTCATGTTGACTCAATATGCTGCCGATATTGATGCAAATTGCGCTTTTAAACCTAACGTATTAAATAATGTGATGGGTGAATGGCTTGCTAAACATGATAAAACCCAATTACGAATCTCAGAAACAGAAAAATATGCACATGTAACTTTTTTCTTTAGTGGAGGACAGGAAGATACATTTAGTGGTGAACAACGTATTTTAGTGCCTTCTCCTGACGTTGCCACTTATGATCTACAACCAGAAATGAATTCAACACAACTCACTGACAAATTAGTTGGCGCCATTGAAAGTGGTGAGCATGATTTTATTGTGTGTAATTATCCTAACGGCGATATGGTTGGTCATACAGGAGACTTTAACGCTGCAGTAAAAGCCTGTGAAGCCGTTGATACTTGTATGGGCCGTGTCGTTACTGCCTTACAAAAAGTGGGTGGTGAATGCTTAATTACCGCCGATCATGGTAATGCTGAGCAAATGCTTGATGAACAATCAGGCCAAGCACATACGGCTCATACCTGTGAACCTGTGCCATTAATCTATGTAGGTCGAAATGCTACGCCTGCTGCAACAGGAGCTTTAAGTGATATATCGCCAACGCTTTTACATTTGATGGCAATGGAGCAACCTGAGGAAATGACAGGTTCGGTATTGATGCAACTAGATTAATACGGCACACTGAGAAGAGTTATTAAATAACGATTCAAAATTCAATGGTAAATTCACTTTATAGTGCCATGCAGATGCTTGGTAAATTATTAAGCTGCTTAATTGTTCTAAGCAGCTTAATTTTTGCTGCCCCCAGTACTGCAGCCGAAACGAGTAACCATAAAAAAATAAAACAGCAAAACACCCGCAAACTTAATGATGTTCAACAAGCCATTGCTCAACAAGAATCAACTATATTTACAACCAGTAAAAACCGCAAAATATTAGAGCAACAGCTTAAAAATGATGACATAGCAATTGCAAAAACAGCAAAAGCAATTAATGACACAAATAGCAAACTCAATATTACCAATAAAAAAATAGTCAAACTAAGTAAAGAGAAGCAACAGTTAGTAGCGCAAAAAAATAAACAAGAACGCTTACTCGCTCAACAGTTACGTTCAGCTTATTCAACAGGACAACACGACTATTTAAAACTGGTATTAAACCAAGAGAAAAGTGAAAAAGTTCAACGTAGCATCAGTTATTATCAATATTTAAATAAAGCTCGCTTAAAAGAAATTGATAAATTTCAAGCAACAATCACCCAATTAATGCAAGTAACCACTCAACATCAAGAGCAGGTAACGCAACTACAAACATTAAAAGTAAGCCAACAACAACAACGAAAGCAGCTAAGTAAAAATAAAGATAAACGACATAAAACGTTGAAGTCTCTCAGTGCTGAATTGTTATCAAGTCAACAACAATTAGCAAAATTAAAAGCCGAAGAAGCGAATTTAACCGCAGCTTTACAAAAGCTAACTGCGCTTATTCGTGCTGAAATTGATTTAATAGGGTTAAGTAAATTAAAGCGCAAATTGTCTTGGCCCGTAAAAGGACGTCTTTTACGCAGTTTTGGCAGCTCAAAACAAGGCTACCTTAAGTGGAAAGGTGTATTACTTGGCGCGCCAATAGGTAAGCAAGTCAAAACTATCCATAATGGTACAATTTTGTTTTCAGACTGGTTAAAAGGTTATGGATTATTGATTGTCATTGATCACGGTAACGGCTATATGAGCTTATATGCCCACAATCAAACATTATTGAAATCTGTTGGTGATCGAGTCGAAACTGGCGAGCCTATTGCTTTAGTTGGACAAAGTGGAGGACAAGAGCAAGCTGGTCTATATTTTGAAATACGTCATCAAGGCAAAGCTGTAAACCCTAAGCTTTGGTGTAAATAGGCCTTATTTTAAACCTCTATTTATATAAAATACAAAAACTTAACTTATAAATATAAAATCAACTCCCTCTAAAAATAAGCTAGTGTAAGACGACAGTGGGTAAACTAAATGATATGCTTCGATATTCATCTACAAAATTAAATGATTTCAACCGTGTCGCAATTCTACCTTCTAATAATACTATCGTTTACTTCATTACTATTTACAGTATCTGCGCAAGAAAAAACCGCGCGTATTGCAATTGTAATTGACGATATAGGCTATCGATATTCAGATAAAAATGTATTAACACTTCCCGGCTCTATCACCTATTCAGTTTTGCCCCATACTCCTTATGGTAAAATGCTAGCAACGAAAGCCAACGCTAACCAAAAAGAAGTATTGCTTCATATTCCAATGGAAGCTGAAAATGGTAAAAAGTTAGGTCCTGGTGCGCTAACAAGCAGCATGAATAAAGTAGAAATTCATGCCAGCTTAAGTCAATCTTTAGCTGAAGTGCCTTTTGCCATCGGTATCAATAATCATATGGGCAGCCATTTAACACAACTAGCCGAGCCAATGTATTGGACAATGGGCTTTCTTAAACAACATGGTTTATTATTCTTGGACAGTAAAACGAGTCCGTATTCCAAGGCAAGTATTATTGCCCAAAAATTAGGTGTGCCTGTACAAGGGCGGCATGTTTTCTTGGACAACCAGCTAACCGATAATTATATAAATCAACAATTCCAATTGTTAATTAAGCAGGCTCAAAATCATCATTTTGCAATTGCAATTGCTCACCCACATCCTGAAACCATCAAAGCCTTAATACGCTTAATACCAACATTAGCACAAAATAATATCGAACTTGTCTCCCTATCAGCTTTATATTCTGTAGAAGACGACTATCAAGCTCAAATAGCTAGTAGCGAATAAAGAAGCAGCGCTTTGAGTTATCTCACTACAATTTAATATTATTTTCTTTTAATATTTCATGTAAATATTTGACTGGAATAGCATAAGTAATACCACTAGGGTTACTTATCACTGCTTCTTTAGTTGTTTGTACAAACACTTTATTTATAATTCCGAGAACTTCACCTGTTTTCATATCATACATAGCGCTACCACTATTTCCAGGATATGCAGTTGCATCAAGTTGATAAGCAAAATAAGGATTACGCATTCTTTTTAACATTTTTAAGCTAATTTGCCCGGCTGTTTGCGCAGGGGTAACGGTTGGAGTAAGACTAGAAATAATGCCTCTATGGGTCACGGGGTAAAGACCTAACACAGCACCTATAGGAAATCCCGTAAACGCAATATAACTCCCATCAGGACGGATTTTTTGGTCGGCTAAACTCATCGCAGGTAAAGGTGAACCTGAAATCTTCAATATTGCTAAATCATATAATTTCGAAGTAATAACAATTTTTGCTTTTCTTACTTTTGAATTTCTTCCAGAACCAACAAATACAGCCATTTTTTGCAGTAAATTATCATCCAGTTCGGTTGGTAATACATGAGCATTAGTGACGATATATCGGCCATCACCAATAACAAACCCAGTTCCTCGTAATATATTTTGAGGTCTGCTTGTAGGCGTATGAACTCCAATACCAACCACGGAAGGTTTTATCTTTGCAACGACGTCAACAAATTCAGCTTTTGTAGGAGTAATATACGCCAAACTAAAAATTGATAATATAATTAATGCTTTTTTTAACATTGCTTTCTTCCAATTACTGTATTCTACATTCTGTTTTAAATATAATACCTTATTTGAAGTATCTTAAAGCAAAATTTTAAATATCAGCCATAATAAATGTTACCACGGAGAAATAACATGACTGAAAAGATTGTTCCTATACTCGCTGGTGGAGGAACACGTTTACCTGCCCATCTTGGTGTATTACAAGCTTTGAGCAAGCTTCAAATACAATTTGATAATATTGTTGGCGTGTCGGGCGGTAGTATTATTGCTAGCTTATTTGCTTCAGGCATTAGTATAGAGGATATAAAGGATATAGCCCTCACCACTGATTATACTCAATTTACAGGTTTCTCTTTATTTAAACTAATACGTAACGGTGGTTTAAGCTCAGGGGATGTATTTGAAAAGTGGGTGGATGATCATCTACAAGGAAAAACATTTTCTCAAATGGAAATGGAATTACATGTTGTAGCTACTGATGTAAGAAGTGGTAAACCTGTAATTTTTAATAAAGAAAATACACCCAATATGAGAGTATCTAAGGCTGTACGTTTTTCTATGTCTATTCCGCTTGTATTTAGTTTTAAGCCGTTCGGCAAACATCTCATGGTTGATGGCAGTATACTATCTGAAGATGCACTACATAGAAACTGGGCCAAAGATGAAACTCCTGTGATGTGTTTCAGGCTACGAAGTGAGTATGAATATGATGAACCAAAAACTAATCCTTATTTTCCCATAGTTAATTACATAACATTACTGATTCGCACCTTTATGACCACTATTTCTCGTGAATATATTAACGATGCTTTTTGGCATAATACTGTAGTTATAAATACAGGGGAGTGTTCTGGTGTCGATTTTGGTATGACAGATGAACAGAAATTACAACTCTTTGATATTGGTTACCAAACTGCATTAGAAATTGTTCCGATTAAGACAAATACGTCGCCAATTAGTCAGCCAATATTTAGAGCAAAAGAAAATATGACAAATTAAGCTATAATTGACCCTAAACTATGCTATTTTGGTGTTAATAAGTTATGTGGCTGATGTTGCTGTTAAAAAAGTAACTAGTCAGTCACTATTGTATACCTACATATACACCTCGATGATAAAATGGATACTCAATGAACTGGAATAAACGCCTACTCAATACTCCCATTATTGGCGATATAACAAAAAAAATAGTCTCGATGAAAGTGAGCCATGAAGCTTATAATATCGCAGAACACTTCACCCAGTTCCTAGAGCCGCAAGTAGCTGTGAATGATGCTTTAAAGGCCGAAGCTTTTAAAATACGACACAATGTCTATTGTGAAGAACTTGCCTTTGAAGAAGTAAAGGAAGGCGGAGAAGAAAGAGATGAATTCGATGAACAATCTATTTTTTCGCTAATTAAACATAAGCCTTCAAACAATTATACTAGTTGCGTGCGTGTAGTTCGAATCGAGGAAGAAGGACAGCTGTTACCCATTGAAAAGTTTTGCCTCGATTCTATCACCGACGAAACACTTCACCCTAGCCGCTTTAATAGAAAAGAAATTTGTGAAATATCTCGCTTAGCTGTCAAATCTGATTTTAGACGACGTAAAACAGATCAATTTAAAGGCTCTGGAACAGGTGTCATTCAGGAAAGCAATTATTCTGAGGTTGAGTTACGTTGCTTTCCTTTTATTGCCATAGGTTTATATATGGCAGCCGCAAATATGGCAATAGAAACTGGCGTTAGGCATGCTTATGTAATGATGGAGCCACGCTTAGCACGTAGTATGAAATTTGTAGGCATTAAGTTTCAACAACTTGGCGAGCCAATAGATTATCACGGCCTAAGAGCGCCCTACTATATTAACCCTGAGATATTTTTATCAAATTTATCACCTGGTTTTAAAAATCTGTATAAAGCCATTGAACATGATATTTCTCAGCAACTAAAAGAACTAAGCTAATTGCCTTAATTATCACTTTAGGGCAACTAGCATAATTTTAATACACTTTTTATAATAGTTGCTCTGTTAACTTCTGGTGCTTAATTTTTTGCAGTTTAGTTTCTACATTAATTTTTCGTAATAAACTCTTTGCCTGTGCCTTGTCACTGTTTGCTAATAGTATTTCGACAAAGTTAAGTGCAATATCAATATTTTTCATTTTTGATATTTTATACGCCTCTTCTGCTTTAGCTAAGGCTTGTTCTTTCTCACCCGATTTGAACAAAACTTGTGCGTAGGTATCTACAACGTCAGCGACTTCAGGTGATAAATAGTATGCTTTCTTCGCATGTACTAATGCTTTAGAAGATAAATTATTTTCTAAATATAACCAAGATAAATTATTCAATACAATAATATTATTAGGCTGAATTTTGATAAGCTTTTCATATTCCATTATTGCTTTTTTCTGATCACTAAATAAATACAAGTTCGCTAGATTTAAGCTAACGCTCGGCTGTATGCCATTTTTTTGTGAATGTTTTTCAAGTATATTAATGGCGGTTTGTTTTTGATTTGTACCTTCATGTGCTTGAGCCAAAAAAATAACATTCTGACTACTAGGCTTAGCTTGGTATAGCTGTGTTAATTTAGGAACTGCCTCAGAAAACTTCCCCTCTAATAGCAAAATCCGCCCTTCTATACCTGCCTTAATATCTTTATCAAAATCAAATGATGATAATTTTTTTAGTGAGTTTCTTGCTTCCTTTGATTGCTTGCTATTGAGTAAAACCTGCATTTTCACTAAATGAAGTACTAAATTATTAGGATGTTGTTTCATGCTGTTTTTTAATACATTTAAAGCACGACCTGGCACACGTTTAGCTGTCCAATGGTTTACTAATAATAGCACTGGCTCAATATGATACGGGTTGTTTTTACGCCACTTTTCTAAAATCAACAGGGCTTCATTAGTGTTTTTTTGTTTCGAATTTATAGCCAAGATCAACTGCCAATAACGCTTTGGTGTTGTATTGGTAATTTGATAATTATCCAATACACTACGCGCCTGCTTATATTCTTTTAATTGAATCAATGCTTCTGATAATAAAAGGCCATATTTAATCTCTGATACATTATTTTTTTGTGCTGATATCAGTGGTTGTAAAGCTTCTTTATTTTTATGTAATTCGAAATATAATGCTAATACTTTAAGGTTTTCAGGATGAGCAGCAAGCGCTTTTTCTGCTAATTCTTTTGCTTTAGATGAGTTTTTTTGGTAATTAGCAAGCTTTATCATTTCCGTTAAGGCATAGACATTTTTAGGCTCCAAAGATAAACTTTTTTCTAATTCAATCTTTCCTTTCGCTAATTCATTTTGCGCAAATGCAATTGTTGCTTTTAAATTGTAACCACCCGCCTTTGTAGGGTATTCTTTTAGCCATTTATTCGCAATTTCATTAGCTCGAACTAAATCACCCGCTTTAATTGAAGCAAAGGCCAATGCAAGCTCAGCAGAGATTAATTCAGGGTTTTGTTGTAATGCTAATTCTAAATTTTCAATACCTGATGGATCATTCATCATCAGCTTCAAAATCCCTGCTCTAGCACTATGTTTCGCATTTTTTTGAGTACTTTTTTCAGAGCCATCGGTAATGCTTTTGGCTAGCTCCTGTGCTTTTTCATAGGCTCCTCGTTCCAGTAACTCATAACTTAGTGCAGCTAAAAACTGAGAATCTGCTTCATTAGTTGAGTCATAGTCACCCATTGTTTCACTTATATCATCAATCAGTCCAAGCTGTAATTGACTAACTGCAAACATTCTTCGTGCTGCATGGTCAGAGGGTAAATAGCTAATAACATCTTTTAAATGTAAATGGCATTGCTCATAGTTTTTTAAATAAAAGGCACTCGCTCCCGCAACGAGTTTTAAACTAAATGAACTAAAGCCTGAAGACAGTGATGAACTAGAAAAATTACTCGCAGCTTCATAGTCTTTCATTTCAAAGCGAACCATTGCTTTTATATATTGTAAAAAAGCTTGATTAGGTACTTTAACTAACAAGTTATCTGCAATAGCTTCGGCTTTCAAATGCTGTCCATTTTTCAATAAGGCATCTGCAATAAATAACTGTACCTTGCTAGAGCGAGGCTGAAGTGTAAAATACTTTTCAAAACTAGTAACAGCTTGTGAGTAATTTTTATCTACGATGGCAACTTGGCCTTGTAGCATTAACGCATCAGTATTATCAGGTGTTGCCGTTAAAATTCTTCCTACTAAGACAGCAGCACGAGCAGTGTTTTTTTGAGCAAAAGCTAAATATGCATTAGCCAACAAGCTATAACTATCAACTTCAGAAATTGATAACACTTGCTCTACAGTGTCATTGGCAAGTTCTTCGTTATCCAAACGTAAAGCTGCAATTGTTTTGTAAGCTAAAAACTGTGCTTTACTTGCTGAAACTAGCAACTCTGCTTGTTTTGAAAGTGAAAGTATATCGTTATCAGATTCGGTGATCATATACGCTCGTGCGAGCAAAGGCAGCACTTTATTAATATCATAGTTTAACTCTAGAGCGCGCTCCAACTCCTTTTCAGCGCTATAACCATCACCAGAGGCTAAATATACTCGCCCGAGTAAAAATCTCGCTTTAGCATTTTTCAGATCTAACTTAATCGCATTTTTTAATGAGATTACTGCTGATGATTGATCCTTTTCTGCTAAAAGCTTCTCGGCTTGTACTAAATGTGTTTGTGATGTTTCATCAGTTCCACAAGCAGATACAGCCAGAATAACACTGGCACAAACTATAGATTTAACAAATTTCATTTAACTTTCCTGTTGTGAAATCTTTTATTACTCAATATCCCTCTTGAGCACAAAAGACTTTAAATCGTATTTATGAGTTTAATCTTGAATAATGCTTACAACTAGCCCATATGCTGTTTTTTAATTTAATAGTAACGCTAATAATTCTTTCGTTTTAGTTTGCATCAATGAAGTGTCACCTTTAGATTCAACATTAAGGCGAACGACAGGTTCCGTATTACTACTACGTAAATTAAAGCGCCAATTGCCAAATTCCATACTAACACCATCTGTATCATCTATTATTTGTGCGTCAACTTGATAATGTTCATATACGCTGGCAATCGCTCCTTTTGGATCTTTCAGCTTGTTATTAATTTCACCAGAAGAGGGATAAGCTGCAATACGTGCAGCCACTAAACTTGATAAGGGCTGTTTACGTAGACAAATTAACTCTGTAATTAATAACCATGGGATCATACCGCTATCGCAGTAAAAGAAATCTCGAAAATAGTGATGGGCACTCATTTCACCACCATAAATAGCATCTTCATTTCTCATGCGTTCTTTAATAAAAGCATGCCCCGTTTTACTTTGAATAGCTTGACCACCACTTTGTTCAACAATATCAATGGTATTCCAGGTTAAGCGGGGATCATGAATTATTTTTTGTTGCGTAGTCCCTGTACTCTTTGCTTTAGCTAAAAAATTCTCAGCTAGCAGGCCAACAATATAATAGCCTTCAATAAATTCACCTCGTTCATCAAACAAGAAGCAACGATCAAAATCGCCATCCCATGCTATTCCTAAGTCAGCTTTATGCTTAATAACTGCATCACGTGTTGCTGATCGATTCTCAACCAATAAAGGATTTGGAATTCCATTAGGAAAGTTTCCATCAGGTTTATGATGTACTTTGATAAATTCAACAGGTACATTTAACTGTTGAAAGGTAGATTCAATTGCATCTAACGCAGGGCCAGCTGTGCCGTTACCTGCATTGACAACCAATTTCAATGGTCGTTCTAATAAAGAGATATTTTTCGTTTCAATATACGTTAATAAATGTTCTGTATATGACTGTGTTATGTCATAAGAGCTTAGCTGGCCTTTACATTTAACATCACTAAAATTATTTTCTTCTGCTAATGTTTTTATATCAAAAAGCCCCGTATCTCCACTGATAGGTTTTGAATTTTCTCGTACAAGCTTCATCCCGTTATAGTCAATAGGATTATGACTCGCAGTTACCACGATACCGCCATCACAATGTAAGTGGCTAGTTGCAAAATATATATGCTCAGTACCACATAAACCGAGATCTATAACATTACAGCCACCGTCCATTAACCCCTTTGCAAGTGCTAATTTCAGCTCCTCACTTGTGAGTCGCACATCTCCACCCACCACAACTTTTGTTGCTTTGGTATGTTGTGCAAAAGCACGGCCAATGCGATAAGCAATATCCGTATTTAGCTCTTCACCAAGCTTTCCACGAATGTCATAAGCTTTGAAACATGTTAATTCTGTCATTTTTCTACCCTACCATAACGATCTTCAAAGCGAACAATATCATCTTCTCCTAAATAACTACCTGATTGAACCTCAATCATTTCTAATGGTAGCCTGCCTGGATTTTCTAACGCATGTACCACGCCAATAGGAATATATGTAGATTGATTCTCACTCAATAAGAAGGTCTTCTCATCAAGGGTTATTTTTGCTGTACCTGAAACAATAATCCAATGCTCTGCTCTGTGATGATGCATTTGTACAGAAAGTTTAGCACCTGGGTTTACTGTGATGCGCTTTACTTGAAAACGCTCGCCAGTATCAACGCTATCGTATTTCCCCCACGGTCGATAAACCTCACGATGAACTGTACTTTCACTACGCTGCTGAGCCTTCAAATCATTTACAATTTCTTTAACATTTTGGACTTTATTTTTATCAGCAATTAATACCGCATCAGGTGTATCAATCACAACTAAATTATCAACCCCAAGTGTTGCTACCAATTTATTTTGACTATGGATGTAGCTGTTACTTGTATTATGCGCAATCACATCACCTTTAAGAACATTATGCTGTTCATCTTGCTGAGAAACCTCCCAAAGTGCTGAGTATGATCCAACATCACTCCAGCCTGCATCAAGTGGCACAACAACCGCATCTTCAGTTTTTTCCATCACAGCATAATCAATTGACTCTTCTGCACATTGTAAAAATGATTCTCGGTCAGGACGAGTAAAATCAAGGTCTTTATCTATTTTCAACATTGATGTTCTGCAAGCAGATAAAATATCAGGCCTAAATTTTTCTAATTCTTCTATATAGCGACTTGCTTTAAAAAGAAACATACCGCTATTCCACAAGTACTCACCTGAATCTAAATACGCTTGTGCTGTTTTAACATCCGGTTTTTCAACAAATTTTGCCACTTGATATACATCATTTTCTTGCTGAATATCATTATTTTTTTCTGTCTGACAACCTTTTTGAATATAACCATAACCAGTCTCAGCATGTGTTGGAACAATACCAAAAGTAACTAGCTTCCCTTCTGCTGCTGCAGTTGTTGCCACATCTACCGCTTGATGGAATTTTTCAACATCCTTAATAACATGATCAGCGGCTAAAACTAATAACAAGGCGTCATCATTATCAATCAGAGCATTAAGAGCCGCTAATGCCACTGCTGGCGCTGTATTTCGTCCTTTTGGTTCGAGTAAAATAGTTGTTTGAGGACTATTGGTTTGCTTAATCTGCTCTGCCACTAAAAAGCGATGATCTTCATTACAAATAAATACAGGCGCTTGGTGCTGTTTTGGTAAGCGAGCTAACGTGTCTTGCAACATACTTGTATCGTTGACTAACGGTAAAAACTGTTTAGGAAATTGCGCACGAGAAAGTGGCCAAAGACGGGTTCCACTGCCACCACACATGATAACTGGAATAAGATTACGAACGTTCATTAGGGGGTCCATTAAAGAATTTAGCGTATATAGAAGTATCATAAGCTATAGAAAATGCTTCGACAATATTATAAATTCCAGAACCTAATTAAATGAAAGTGATTATCATGATTCAACTGCTGTTAAACTTGTCTTTAAGTTGGCAAAAAAACCACGAAAAGTGTATATTTACCAATAATATTATTTAGTTCAAATGGTTAAGGTAAAGAATGAAACTTACAGTTTTTGGTATTGGTTATGTTGGCTTAGTACAGGCAGCAGTATTAGCATCAGTTGGCCATGATGTGGTTTGTGTTGATGTTGACCAAACAAAAGTTGATGACCTTAAAAAAGGGATAATTCCCATCTATGAACCTGGTTTAACACCTTTAGTCGAGGAGACATACAAAAGCGGTCAACTGAACTTCACGACTGATGCTAAAGCAGGTGTTGAGCACGGTGACATGCAATTCATTGCAGTAGGTACTCCTCCCGATGAAGATGGTTCAGCAGACTTAAAGTATGTGTTATCTGTAGCCGAAACTATCGCAACTCATATGAACTCTCCTAAAATAATAATCAACAAATCAACAGTGCCCGTTGGAACTGCAGATAAAGTCTCTGCAAAAGTTGCCAAAGTACTTGCTTCACGTGTGCTAAATTTAGAGTTTAATGTTGTATCAAACCCTGAGTTTCTAAAAGAAGGTGCTGCAGTTAGCGATTGCATGAAGCCCGATAGAATAATTGTAGGCACCGAAAGTGATTCTGCCAAAGCAGCTATGCGTGAATTATACGCACCATTTAATCGTAATCATGACCGTATGATTTTTATGGATGTACGTTCAGCTGAATTAACTAAATACGCAGCCAATTGTATGTTAGCGACCAAAATAAGCTTCATGAACGAAATGTCTAATTTAGCTGAACTTTTAGGTGCTGATATTGAAGCTGTACGTCATGGGATCGGTTCAGATTCTCGCATTGGCTATCAATTTATTTACCCTGGCTGTGGATATGGTGGTTCATGTTTTCCTAAAGATGTACAAGCGTTAGTACGCACTGCTCATGGCATTGATTATAAACCTGCTCTCTTAGAAGCCGTTGAATCAGTTAATTATGCGCAAAAACAAAAGCTATACCAGAATTTACATAATTATTTTAGTGGTGAATTAGCAGGTAAAACTATCGCCATTTGGGGCTTATCATTTAAACCACAAACAGATGATATGCGTGAAGCATCTGCGATGGTACTAATGGAGTCATTATGGCAAGCTGGTGCAAAAGTACAAGCCTATGATCCAGAAGCAATGGAAGAATGCCAGCGTATATATGGACACCGAGATGATTTATCATTAGTTGGCACCAAGGAGTCGGCATTAAATGGAGCCGATGCTCTAGTTATTTGTACTGAATGGAGCCAATTTAGAGCACCTGATTTTGAACTGATAGCCAAAACATTAGCGCACAAAGTTATCATTGATGGACGTAACTTGTATGATCCTGTATTACTTAAAGAAAAAGGTTTCGCTTATTATGGCATTGGTCGTGGTGAGAGCATTCAAAAAAAATAATAATACTGAGCGACATTGTGGTATTGAATTATTAGCGATGAGCAAATAAATGCTATCATCGAAAAATTATTATTAAGAATCAGAACTAACTTCCTGCTTGGAAGAGTCTTCGATTACATAATGAATTAAATATAGTAGGACATAAATGAAATTTTTAGTAACAGGTGCTGCCGGCTTTATTGGTTTTCATGTAATACAGCGATTATGCGACCAAGGCCATGAGGTTATTGGCATTGACAATCTGAATGACTATTATGATGTAAATCTTAAATTAGCGCGCTTAAATTGTTTAAAAGATTGCTCTTTATTTACCTTTATCAAACTTGATTTAGCTGATCGAGAAAGCATCGCCCAGTTATTTTCAAAAGAGAAATTCGAGCGAGTAATACATTTAGCCGCGCAAGCAGGTGTTCGCTACTCTATAGATAATCCGATGGCCTATGCTGATTCAAATTTAATTGGCCACTTAACCATATTAGAAGGTTGTCGTCACAATAATGTACAGCATTTAGTCTATGCATCATCAAGTTCAGTTTATGGGTTAAATAGCAAAGTTCCCTTTGCTACCTCTGATACTGTAGATCATCCTATCTCGCTTTATGCTGCCACTAAAAAGTCTAATGAGTTAATGTCACATACTTATTCTCATTTGTATAATATTCCCACTACAGGACTTAGGTTCTTTACTGTTTATGGCCCTTGGGGTCGCCCAGATATGGCATTATTTAAATTTACCAAAGCAATAGAGAATGGTGAAACTATCGATGTTTATAATAATGGTGATATGCGCAGAGACTTCACTTATATCGATGACATTGTCGAAGGTATCCTAAGAATTCAAGATATCATTCCCCAAAAGGATAACAATTGGTCTGTTGAAAAAAGTTCCGCAGCAACAAGTTCCGCCCCCTATAAAATTTTTAATGTTGGTAATGGTAATCCAGTCAAACTTCTCAATTTTATTCAGTCTTTAGAGAAATCTCTAGGGGTTACCGCCAATAAGAATTTAATGCCGATGCAACCTGGCGATGTTTATCAAACATATGCTGATGTTGACGATCTATTTGCTGTTACTAAATATAAGCCAACAATGAATGTAGAAAAAGGGGTGGAAAATTTCGTACAGTGGTATAAGGATTTTTATCAATAAATAGGATAATTAACTAAGGACGATATATGTTTGATTACAATAAAGCTTTTTCACGAAATATTGGCTGGGTTACAGAAGAAGAGCAACAGATATTAAGAAATAAGAACGTTGCCATTGCTGGTGCCGGTGGAGTCGGAGGCATTCATTTAGTAACGTTAGCTCGTTTAGGTGTTGAAAACTTTAACATTGCTGATTTTGATGACTTTGAAGTACATAATTTTAATCGCCAATCTGGTGCTTTTATGTCTACTCTTGGTGAGCAAAAAGTTGATGTAATGGAGCGCATGGCTAAGGATATTAACCCTGATGCCAAGATAATTTCCTTTCAAGAAGGAGTATTTGAACATAACGTTGATGAATTTTTAGAAGGTATTGATTTGTATGTTGATGCCCTAGACTTCTTCGCATTATCCGCACGTAAAGTAATTTTTGAAAAATGCCGAGTAAAAAACATTCCCATAATTACCGCAGCTCCTTTAGGTATGGGCTGTGCGTTACTTTGTTTTATGCCTGGTAAAATGACTTTTGAGGAATATTTTCGTTTTGAAGATAAAAAAACAGAAGACGATCAACTGATTCAGTTTCTTATAGGCTTATCACCTGCAATGTTACAACGTCCTTATTTAGTAGATGAGAGTCGAGTTAGTTTTATTGAAAAACGAGGGCCTTCTACAGCAATGGCTGTCAGTTTATGTGCAGGTGTGGCTGAAACTTATGCCTTAAAAATATTACTTAACCGTGGAGAGGTGCTTGCAGCACCCTACGGGCTTCATTTTGATGCATACCGTAACAAGTTGAAAAAGACATGGAGACCTTTTGGTAATAGAGGGCTCCTTCCTAGAATTATGTTCAAAATAGCTAGAAAAATTGTTTTAGCGCCAACTCCAAAATTAAAAAACAATGATGATTTAAAGCCTATTGAGGAAATTTTTGAATACGCAAAATGGGCCCCTAGTGGTGATAATATTCAACCACAACGTATTGAAGTGCTTAGTGATTTAACCTGCAATATACATGGGTTTGATACACGCGATCATGTCGTTTATGACTTACAAGGTAATGCGAGTAAATTGGCACTTGGTTGCTTCATCGAGAACTGCAAAATAGCAGCGCAATCATTAAATTATCAATTAGACATTCATCTAACCATAAATAAATTTGGTAAGGCTCCCGAAGATGAGGGGTACAGCAAATACCCAACTTTCGCACTGACACTTACACCAGCTACAGAGGCTTTGCCTCCTCATTCTCTTTTCCCATATATAAAAACACGTTGCGTTCAGCGTAAACGTATGGGAACTAAAAGACTCTCATCAATTGAGAAGCAAAAACTCACTAATATTTTACCTGAAGGCTTTTCAGTAATCTGGAAAGAATCATTCTCCGAGCGCTGGACCGTAGCTAAATTTATGTATGGGAATTCCACTACGCGTCTAAGTATGAAGGAAGGCTATGATGTTCACTCTAAAATAATGGAGTTTACGCCTATCAGTCAAGACACTAGCGTAGAAAAGAATTGTAATTCAACCTTTAGTAAAGATAAATTACCTGCAAAATCATTAGGTATCGACCCAATAACTATCGCATTAACGAAGTGGTCGTTAAAAAGTTGGTCACGATTTCGCTTTTTAGACAAATATCTAGCAGGCACAATTGCGCCAAAATTATTATTGGATTTTTCAACCTCCATAAAAAGCTGCGCACATTTTATTATCGTTGCTGATGAAGAACCAAAATCACTCGATGATTACTTAGCTGCTGGTGCTGCTATTCAACGTTTTTGGTTGCAAGCAACTCAGCTACAACTTGGTTTTCAACCAGAACAAACACCTGTAATATTTTCAGAGTATTTAC
The DNA here is from genome assembly GCA_913061365.1 of uncultured Colwellia sp. Taxonomy (GTDB): domain Bacteria; phylum Pseudomonadota; class Gammaproteobacteria; order Enterobacterales; family Alteromonadaceae; genus Colwellia. Next base: position 3,268 of record CAJXUT010000011.1, on the reverse strand, counting down.
GTAATAATATTGATTTTAGCACTGAAGAATTCACAAAAAAGAATGTTATTGCTATTGATAAAGACTTTAAAAAACTTATTGGAGAAGAAAATGTTAAACGTGCAGTATTTATGGGGCGAATTGGTCGAAGTACTACACCTACAAGTAGATCTGTTAGACTAAGTCTTAATGAGTTACGTTATGAAAAAGACTCATAAATAAGCTCCATTTATACTTAATTATCTTTATTGCATGCTTTTATAATTAAGCCATGCAATAAAGATAGTTGTTGATTGTATTTAATCTTTTGGTAATGATATGCCCGTTTTATTTCATGATCTCATCCAATATAGCTCTGTAAATTATCCTAATTCAATTGCTTTAACTCTTAAAGATCACAAGTTAAGCTACCAAGAGCTGCAAAAAAATGCATCATCTATCACAAACAGTTTAAAAGCTTTAAATATAGAGCAGTTTGATCGTGTCGGCATCTATTTACCTAAAACATTTGAAGCTGTTAGCTCTTTCATTGGCATAAGCCAGGCTGGAGGAGTTTTTGTACCAGTAAACCCTGTTTTAAAGTCACCGCAAGTCACACACATCATTGAAGATTGTAGTATTAAAATACTCATCACCAATAGCGCTCGTTTATTAGCTATTACACATAGCGCTAAATTACCTATGAGTTTAACACATATTATTGTTGTAGACGGAGTTGAAGACTCGACATTTAATAAAACTTTAATTTTATCATGGTCGAGCTTCTTATCTACTCAATCAAAAGGCAAAGGGGTAGCCAAAGGAACAGGAAATGATATTGCAGCTATCTTATATACTTCTGGCTCAACAGGAAAACCTAAAGGAGTTGTACTTTCTCACCGTAACCTAGTAGAAGGAGCTAAGTCAGTTGCCAAATACTTGCACAATTCCCGCGAAGATAACATTATGGCTCTATTACCATTGAGTTTTGATTACGGTCTTAGTCAGTTAACAACAAGCTTTTTAGTTGGAGCAAATTGTATTTTATTTGATTACCTTTTAGCTTCTGATATTCCCAAAGCTATTACTAAACATAATGTAACTGGGCTTGCAGCAGTGCCAACCTTATGGGCTAAACTTTGTAATATCAAGTGGCCTAAAGAAGCTAGTAACTCTATTAGATACTTCACGAACTCCGGTGGAGCAATGACATCAGATACTTTAGCTAAACTCAGAAAAATTATGCCTCTCGCAGATCCATACTTAATGTATGGGCTAACCGAAGCTTTTCGCTCAACCTATTTACACCCTAGCGAAATAGACAAAAAAGTTGGTTCTATTGGCAAGGCTATTCCCAATGCTGAAGTCTTAGTTTTAAAAAGTGATGGTACAGAATGTAAATCAGGTGAAATTGGTGAACTAGTTCACAAGGGTCCTTTAGTTAGTTTAGGTTATTGGAATAAGCCAATAGAAACAGCAAAGCACTTCAAAAATGCCCCAAAAAAACCAACAGAAATAATACCAACAGAACTAGCTGTATGGTCAGGAGATTATGTTAAAAAAGACAATGATGGATATATTTACTTTGTTGCCAGACACGATGATATGATTAAGTCTTCTGGCTATCGATTAAGTCCCCTTGAGGTAGAAGAAGCTTTATTTCAACATAGTGCAGTTTTAGATTGTGCCGTTATCGGTGTACCGCATAGCTCATTGGGACAAGCTATTTTAGCCATTGTAAATTCAGATACCCTGGGTGATGAGTTAAACACAATACACTCCATTCAGGTGCATTGTCAAAAATGTTTACCTACTTACATGTACCCCAAAAAAATAATTATAGTAAAAGACATGCCCTATAATTCAAACGGTAAGGTAGATAGAAATCTTCTTAAGCAAAGTTACGCTAATTATATAATGGAATGAATTATAATGAATAAAGAACATACTGTTATGGATCAATTTCAACAACAAGATAATCAGCTAATAATCGGAGGAAAATCACTTTCTCAAATAGAATTACTTGTCGGTAGAACACCTTACTATGCCTATGATAAACAAGTTATACAACACACCATCAACCAACTAAATCAAAAATTACCAAGCCAGATAAAGCTACATTATGCAATTAAAGCAAATCCTCTTCCGGCTATTGTTCATTTTATTAAACCTTTAGTTTCTGGGTTTGATGTTGCTTCAAAAAATGAAATGCTTCTTGCTCTACAAACAGGTATCGAACCAGAGGAAATAAGCTTTGCTGGACCCGGTAAAACAAGTGATGATATTCAAGCTTCTATCATTGCTGGTATTACTCTGCATGTTGAATCTGAAAATGAAATTAAGAAAATAATACACTTTAGTAAAAGCCTTAAGATTAAAGCTAATATTGCAATTAGAGTAAATCCTATTTTTGAGTTAAAAGCTTCAGGTATGAAGATGTCTGGAGGCTCTAAACCATTTGGTATAGATGAAGAGCGACTGCCAAACATACTTAAGCATTTAAATTATGAGACAATTAATTTCAGAGGATTCCATATTTTTGCTGGCTCTCAAAGCTTAAGCCATGATGCTATTATTGAAATGCATAATAAAACATTTGAATTAATTCAGAAGCTTATCGAACTAACGCCTATTAACATTCAGTATATTAATATTGGTGGAGGATTTGGTATCCCATATTTTCCAGGAGATACCAGACTAAATATAAATGCAATTTGTAAAAACCTGTCAATTCTGCTTGAACAAGCGACTAATTTAGAATCAATTGATCTAATTTTAGAGCTCGGCCGCTATATTGTAGGAGAATCTGGCATATACGTCACAAAAATAACAGATAAAAAGATCTCTCGCGATAAAACATATTTAGTATGTGATGGGGGACTACATCACCATCTATCAAATTCAGGAAATTTTGGCCAAATTATTCGAAAAAATTATCCTGTCACTATAGGTAATAGATTACAGGCATCTCCAGTCAGCAATCAGCAAATAGTTAATATTGTTGGCCCCTTATGTACTCCATTGGATATTCTAGCCCAAGAGGTATTGTTACCTATGGCTGTGGAGGGTGATTTTGTTGTGGTATATCAATCTGGTGCCTATGGCGCTTCTGCTAGTCCAAAAGACTTTTTAAGTCAGCCAAGTGTTTTAGAAATATTACTTTAGCACTGTTCTGAGTTCTACCGTCTTAGTACTGACAAGTAATCTTATAAAGCTGAATCTTGGACAATAAAAAGCCCCGCAATGCGAGGCTTTTACTAATAGACTATATGCTGTCTCTTATACACATCTCCGAGCCCACGAGACGTAG
>CAJXUT010000010.1 GCA_913061365.1 uncultured Colwellia sp. | reverse complement strand
GTCTCGTGGGCTCGGAGATGTGTATAAGAGACAGCTATAATGATGTCAGTGAGTATAATCAACAATTAAGATAAAAACCAATTATTCATAAGAACAAAGAGGTTTGACCAGTAGATTGTTGCTAAATTCCCCGAAAAGATGATTATTGTCGTCTAAATCATAAAAATTGCTTTTTTTAGTTCACTCTCACATTATTTTATGTAATCATTATTATTGAATTAATTTTACAGGTGTTTTTGACGAAGATGACCACAAAATTCCAAGTTTTAGTGTTAAATGGTCCAAATTTAAATATGTTGGGCAAACGTGAGCCAGAAATTTATGGCGCACAAACATTAAATGAGATTATTGTTCAACTAACACAGCAAGCACAAAAAAACGAAATTGAACTATCTCATGTTCAATCAAATGCTGAGCATGTATTAATTGATACAATTCATCAGGCATTTAAAAAAATTGATTTTATTATTATCAACCCTGCGGCTTTTACTCATACAAGTGTAGCGCTTCGAGATGCATTATTAGCGGTAGATATTCCCTTTATTGAAGTACATTTATCTAATGTACATGCAAGAGAGAAGTTTAGGCAGCATTCATATTTATCCGATGTTGCTAATGGTGTTATTTGTGGATTAGGTGCTAAAGGATATAGCTATGCACTTGAGTCTGCAAAAGAATATTTAGAAAAAAAGAGTAAGTGATAAGTTTCAAAAGAAGATACGAGTAAAACTTATTAACTGAAAAATATTTAACTTAAATTAAGGTAGTACAATGGACATTCGTAAAATAAAAAAACTTATTGAATTAGTTGAAGAATCTGGCATTAACGAATTAGAGATTTCTGAAGGTGAAGAATCTGTTCGTATAAGCCGTGGCGCTCCTGTTGTTGCCGCCGCAGCTCCTTATATGCAGGCAGCTCCTGTTGCAGCAGCACCTGCGGTAGCAGCTACACCAATTGCTGAAGCGAGTGCACCAGCATTAACAGGTCATATTGTTCGTTCTCCTATGGTTGGTACTTATTATGCTTCTTCTTCTCCAGATGCACCTCACTTTGCTGAAGTAGGCCAACATGTAAATGCTGGCGATACTTTATGTATTGTGGAAGCTATGAAAATGATGAACCAAATTGAAGCTGATAAATCTGGTGTAATTAAAGAAATTCTAGCGCAAAATGAAGATGCTATCGAATTTGATCAACCGCTATTCATCATTGAATAAGCCCAACCTAAAAGGGTCATTCCATGTTAGATAAAGTTGTAATCGCCAATCGTGGCGAAATTGCCTTAAGAATATTACGCGCATGTAAAGAGCTCGGTATTAAAACTGTTGCTGTGCATTCAACCGCAGATAAAAACTTAAAGCATGTTCTATTAGCCGATGAAACTATTTGTATAGGTAAAGCATCCGCACTCGATAGTTATTTAAATGCTCCAGCTATTATTACTGCTGCAGAAGTAACTAATGCCGTAGCTATCCACCCAGGATATGGTTTTTTAGCTGAAAATGCTGACTTTGCAGAGCAAGTAGAAAAATCAGGTTTCGCATTTATCGGTCCAAAAGCTGAAAGCATACGCATTATGGGTGATAAAGTTGCTGCTATTCGTGCAATGAAATCTGCAGGCGTTCCTTGTGTACCCGGCTCAGATGGTCCATTAACTGACGATGAAGAACTTAATAAAGCCCATGCTAAACGTATAGGTTACCCTGTCATTGTTAAAGCTGCTGGCGGCGGCGGTGGCCGTGGTATGCGCGTTGTTCGCAACGAAGAAGAACTTGTTGATTCAATTGCATTAACAAAGAAAGAAGCAGGAACTATTTTCAAGAATGACATGGTTTACATGGAGAAGTTTCTTGAAAATCCACGTCATGTTGAAATTCAGATTATTGCTGATGGTCAAGGTGCTGCAATTCACTTAGGTGAGCGTGATTGTTCTATGCAACGACGTCATCAAAAAGTGGTTGAAGAAGCTCCAGCTCCAGGTATTACACCAGAGATGCGCGCTAAAATTGGTGAGCGTTGTTGTAATGCTTGTATTGAAATCAACTACCGTGGTGCTGGTACTTTTGAGTTTTTATACGAAAATGGTGAGTTCTACTTTATTGAAATGAATACACGTATTCAAGTTGAACATCCTGTAACAGAAATGATCACAGGTGTTGATTTAATTAAAGAGCAATTACGTGTCGCTGCTGGACAACCTTTATCTTATACGCAAGATGATATTAAGATTGCAGGCCACTCAATTGAATGTCGTATTAATGCTGAAGATCCACGCACTTTTATTCCATCACCGGGTAAAATAACACGTTTCCACCCACCAGGTGGTTTAGGTGTTCGTTGGGATTCTCACATTTATGCAGATTATTCTGTTCCTCCACATTATGACTCAATGATTGGTAAATTAATCACTTGGGGTGATAACCGTGATGTAGCGATTGCTCGTATGCGTAATGCGTTATCAGAGCTAGTTATTGATGGTATTAAAACCAATATTACCTTGCATCAAGATATTCTAAATGACCAAGGTTTTGTCAATGGTGGTGCTAACATTCACTATCTAGAAAAAAAATTAGCAGCTTCAGAATAATATAGAAGCTTGTTTAAATATGAGAAAAAGCTCTGTATTTACAGAGCTTTTTTTTTATGACAACTTTATTATATAATACCAGTAGAATTTAATGTGAGAACTCCTATGACTAAGCCGATGGAAAAACCATATCCTCCTGCCGATGATGACTGCTGTGGCGGCGGTGCATGTAACCCATGTGTTTGGGATCACTACTATGCTGAGTTACAAAAATGGCGTATTCAACAAGCTAAAATCAAAGAAGAGCAAGCCAAAGATGGTTTAAAATAGTGATGGTTAGAAGAAACGCTATAAAATTATATTAGCCCAAGCTTATCACCAATAAAAAGTACACCAGATTAAAATATTCCCATCATTCAAAAGCCTACCAAGAAGCCAACCTTTTTAATAAAAATAAAGCCAGTTCAATTTACACTCCTAACTTTATTGTTTTAAAAAATAAAAAACCCCGTAAAACGGGGTTTTGAATCTATTGGTATAACTACTAACTATACACTTTAAAAATTCGGGATCTAGAACGGTATATCATCATCGAAATCAATTGATGGTTCTTGCGGGTTTACCTTAGGAGCTTGCTGCTGTCCTTGTTGTTGAAAGCCACCTTGCTGTTGCTGGAAGCCACCTTGCTGCTGTGGAGCTTGTTGTTGCTGGAAGCCACCACCTTGCTGCTGTGGAGCTTGTTGCTGCTGAAAGCCACCTTGCTGCTGCGCAGGTTTATTATATTGTTGTTGTGGTGCCTGCTGTTGGAAGCCACCACCTTGCTGTTGTGGTGCTTGTTGCTGTTGGAAGCCACCTTGCTGACCAGATGGTTTACTATCTAACATTTGCATTACACCATTAAAGCCTTGTAATACAATCTCAGTTGTATATTGATCTTGACCTTGTTGGTTAGTCCATTTACGTGTTTGTAACGAACCTTCAAGATAAACTTTTGAACCTTTTTTCAAGTATTCGCCAGCAATCTCAGCTAACTTTCCAAACATTACTACACGGTGCCATTCTGTTTTTTCTTTTTGCTCACCAGTTTGCTTATCTTTCCATGTATCAGACGTTGCTACAGTAATATTTGCTACTGCACCGCCATTTGGCATAAAACGCACCTCAGGATCTTTACCTAAGTTGCCTAAAATTGTTACCTTATTTACACCCGCCATGAAAAATCCTATTAATTGTGCACTTCTAATACAAGATGAGTATCGAATACACAACTTATAATAGAGTAGAAAAAATTTTATTAAGAGAGCAATTCTATAGGGAGAATCGATCAAATTCGAGTGGTTTTTACATTTAATGGCTATTTATTTTTAGCTGATTGATTTTACTAAGTTAGATTTATCAAGCTTGGTAAAGGTGTTGTATTAATTCTGCTTTGATATCGTCAGGGATTAATTGAGACTTTTGAGTTTTATAATCAAAATGCACCATAGCTGCAGTACCAGATGCACATTTTTCATCGTGCTGCCAGAGTTCTTGATATACATCAAATGAAGAACCACCAATACGACCTATGAAAGTTCGTACTTCTACATCTTGTCCATAAAATAGCTGCCCATGATATGAAACATCAATTTTTGCTATAATTAATTGCCATTTAGTTATATCTAAATCAGGTGTAAATAAACGAAAAACAGGTTCTCTTGCTTCTTCAAACCATATAGGAGCAGTAGTATTATTAATGTGACCAAGTGCATCAGTCTCACCAAATCTTGGGGTTATAATTGTTTTATACATCCTCTATTTATCCCTACTTTTATTAATTTATAACCGCTATAGTAACGTTAGCTCACAAAAAAATCAGCTTACTCAAGAAAGAAAGTTAAAATGAGCTAAAACATCCACTTGTATAGTATATTTTTTATTTTATTTATTATTTCCAGTAACATTTACGCCACTGGAAATGAACCTCTGCATGAATAAAATACAGCCTGTATTCAGGGAACGTAAAATGTCATTTATAAACCTCTAACAATTTTTAATAAAAATGAAGTCGGTTTTTCGACTATACATCAGTGGGCTAATGCTATTCATATCGTCACAAAACAAGCTACCCTTGAAAATAAAGCTGATTTTTTATTCAGAGGAGTGATGCAAAAGTGACAAATGGTGAAATGGTAGAGAACATAACAGTTACTACTTGGGATAATTGGTCGTTAATGCCAACCATCAGTTTTTGTCGTCAAGGGGGAGAAAGTACTTATAGCATTGGATTAAAAGAGCGATATTTATTGGGATTAGGCATAGATGCTGAAATTCAAACTTATAATAACTCTCAACAAAAAGGTTATAAGTTGAAGAGTGCGATCTCTCTATTTAGGAACAAAATATAGATTTAAAGTTTCGCTCTACTGACAATGACGATGGCACGCAGCAATCACTATTTTTTCAAAAACACTTTGCCAGCTTTTATACACCCTATGCTTATAAAATTGGTTTTGATGAAGAAACATTTGACGATACTATTTATCAAAATGATAGCCCTAGCATAGATAACGTTGAAGTAAGGATTGAAGCAAAACAATCCTTTTAACTATTATCAGTGGAACAATTATTTAGACTATAAGAAGCGCTTTAAAATACGATCAATTTGGGTCATTCGTATCTTTTTGAGCAATCTTTTAGGTTTTTGAGGGTAATCACTAATATCTTCAATTTCACTGTAATGATTAATTGGGTTAGCGTATTCCATAATATTAACCAGCTCAGCAGACACTTTAGGCATTAGCCCTTGAGAAGGATCATCAAGTAATAATCCATTCTCTAAATCGAGAGACCAAGCACGTGGGTTCAAATTGCTTCCCGTTAATAAATGATAACGTTCATCACTTATAACACCTTTTAGGTGAAAACTATTCGCTCCATTTTTCCAAACATGTATGTCTAATAATTTATTATCAATAAAATGTTGATAACGTTTTACAAAGCGTTTTAACAGCACTTCATAAACATAAGGGACTATACCTATCGCTGAAAATTCTTTTTCATCAGCAATAAAAAAATCATTAGCAGTTTTGTCGCCTACAACAATGGTTATTTTTACACCACGTTTAAGTGCTTTAATTACATCTCGTGCGAGTACTGGTGGTAAATTAAAGTAAGGCGTTAAAATTATTAACTTTTTTTCTGTATTCTTAATAGTTTGGCGAATGACTTTATTTAACTTATTCTTTCTACGGCCATAACCAACAAGAGGCATAATTGAAATTGGGTTAGTCACTACACCTGATTCTTTATCGTTATCAGTAAACTCTAGTTCATAAGCTGATTTTTTTAATAATGACTTCAGTGAAATGATATTGCGCCTTTGTTGTGCTTGATTAGGTAATACCTGCTCATTCAATAAAGGGGCTAAGTTTGATTTTACAAAAGTTTTAGTTAGATATTGGCAAAAACTTTTGGCTAATGGTGCACAATTAATTTGATAGTAACGATCTAAGCGGTATCTATCTCCTTGCTCCATATAGATATCATTAATACTGGCACCTGTATAAAAAAGTACATTATCAAAAACCATACCTTTTAAATGTAAAACACCAAATAGCTCTTTCGGTTTAACAGCAATGCCATAAACACCTATTTTTTGTTCATACTGTTCAGCTAAAGCAAGATATAAAGCTCTATTTCCTAAGCTTCCCTTTTCTCCGATAAGACCTCGTTGGCCTCGGTGATAATCAACAAAAACTTTGATATCAAGCTCAGGGTAATTCCCCTTTGCCTGATATAACGCATGTAAGATTTCTTGGCCAGCTTCGTCATCCTGTACATAGAGTGCTGAGATATAAATACATTGACGAGCACTGGCAATTAAAGACAATAATTGTTGCTGATATTGTTTTGGCGTAGAAAAAATTTCAATATCGCCACTACTAACTACTATATTTTTCATTTCAAAAGTCAAAGCTCTTAAATCTTAACTATAAACACATTAGCAGCAGTATACTCATTTCCCCAGTCAGTGACTATTTTTCTAAGATAAAAATTACGATTTGTTACGATATCAACGTTCTCGCTAAAGCGACTTTCCTACTTAAATATAATCAAAGGTGGTTAACTAAATAACCATCGCTAATTCAGCAGCTTGACGAATAGCACGTTTAGCATCGAGTTCTGCAGCAACATTAGCTCCTCCAATAAGGTGCACATTCATGCCTCCTTTTTCAAGCGCCTGTTGTAATTCTCGGTTTGGTTCCTGCCCAGCACATATAATCACATTATCAACAGCCAAAAGTTGCTCTTTACCTGCTATTTCGATGAGTAAACCTTCATCAGTTATTGATTTATAGCTAACGCCCGGTAGCATTTTAACACCATTTTTTACGAGGTTAGCACGATGCACCCAACCAGACGTTTTACCTAAGCCTTTACCCACCTTACTCGTTTTTCTTTGCAATAACGTAATTTGTCGCTCATTAACATGAGCATTAGCTCTACTTTTCTCTAACAAGGCACCAGATTGCTGATATGTTTTATCTACCCCCCAATTTTCCAACCAAGCATTTAAATCTGTTGTTAACGACTCACCTTTTTCTGCAAGGTAAGTAGCAACATCAAAACCTATACCACCTGCTCCAATAATTGCCACATTTTCACCAACAGTAACTTTATCTCGTAACACTTGTAGATAGCTCAACACCTTGGGGTGATCAATTCCTTCAATATCTAACTTTCTCGGTTTAATACCCGTTGCTAAGATCACTTCATCAAAGCCAGCCGATAATAACTTTTCACTACTCTGTTCATTATTTAAATGCACTGGAATATTTAATAGCTCTAACTGCTTATTAAAGTAGCGAAGAGTTTCATAAAACTCTTCTTTACCTGGTATTTGTTTGGCCACATTAAACTGACCACCTATCTCGCTTATTTTATCAAATAGCTCAACATGATGACCTCGTTGAGTAGCATAAACACTAAACGCTAAACCTGCTGGCCCAGCTCCTATTACAGCTAACTTCTTAGGTTTTTTACTTTTATCAAGCTTATTCAAGGTAAGTTCTGTTTCATAACAAGCCATCGGGTTTACTAAACAAGAAGCACGCTTTTGCTGAAATACGTGATCTAAACAAGCCTGATTACAACCAATACAGGTGTTAATTTCATCAGATCTATTTTCTGCAGCTTTATTAACAAAGTCAGCATCGGCCAAAAATGGTCTAGCCATCGATACCATATCAGCCTGCCCAGTCGCTAAAACACGTTCAGCTACTTCAGGTGTATTAATACGGTTAGTGGTTATCAAAGGGATCGACACTTCTTTTTTCATTTTCTCAGTAACCCAAGTAAATGCGGCTCTAGGAACAGAAGTAACAATTGTTGGCACTCGCGCTTCATGCCAGCCAATACCTGTATTTATTATCGTAGCGCCAGCTTTTTCCACAGCTTTTGCCATCGTAACTACTTCATCCCAGCTATTACCTCCTTCCACCAAATCAAGCATTGATAAACGGAAAATAATAATAAATTTTTCACCCACCTTGGCTCGCACAGCTTTTATTGTTTCAATTGCCAAACGCATTCGGTTTTCAATACTGCCGCCCCATTCATCACTGCGTCTATTTGTTCGTAAACAAGCAAATTGATTAATTAAATAACCTTCACTTCCCATAATCTCCACGCCATCATATCCCGCTTTAGCCGCCAAATAAGAAGAATGAGCATAATCTTTAATAGTCGTTTTTATTTGTCTTACCGACATTGCTTTAGGCGTAAAAGGGGTGATTGGAGATTTTACTTTACTCGGTGCTAAACTAAATGGATGAAAAGCATACCGGCCTGTATGCAGCAGTTGTAAACATATTTTGGTTGAATATTTATGTACTGCCTCTGTTACTTGCTTATGTTTATTCACATGCCAAAAGTGACTTAATTCACTGCCAAAAGGGGCTATTCTGCCGCGCATATTTGGACTAACGCCACCTGTAACAATCAGGCCAACACCACCTTTAGCACGCGCTTCATAAAATGCAGCTAACTTTTCAAAACCACCTTTTTCCTCTTCAAGACCAGTATGCATTGAGCCCATTAAGATACGATTAGATAATTGGGTAAAACCTAAGTCTAAAGGCGCTAATAACTGTGGGAATGGACTTTCATTTAGGGCTGTGGATGTCATACTATTTTCCTGTTGGTCATACCAGATAGTAATAAGTTACTCATATTTGTTCAAAAACACAAGTTAATTTTGACACCTGTCAGATTGGATTCACAATATTAAATTATTACCGTAAAAAATATTATCGATAACTTCTCAATAATAGTAGAATTATTGCAAAATAGTAGTACATAGAATTATGGTATGACTTCAAAGAAAATAGATAAAAAAAGCCTTGTTTCCCTGATTATTAAGAACTTACAACAGGAACTATCACAAGCAGTTAGTGCAGCAAATGAAGCTCACGCTGCAGCCGTAGATGATCAAAGTGTAGCTGAAACTCAATACGATACCTTAGCTATCGAAGCCAGTTACTTAGCAGAAGGGCAATCAAGGCGAGTACAGGAACTACAGGAAGCAATATTTGATTATCAGAACTTAGTACTAAGTAAATTCGATGAAAACAAGCCAATAGCATTATCGGCACTAGTTCAACTTAACACTGATAATAAAAAACAACATTGGTTTTTTATCGGTCCTGCTGCCGGTGGTTTTCGTTGTCAATTAAATGAACAACACATTACGGTAATTACACCAGAGTCCCCTTTAGGGAACACTTTAATGCGCGAGTTTGAAGGAGAAGATATCAACGTTTTGTTAGGTAACGGAAGACTGATAGATTACATTGCTAGCGTATATTAAATTTTATATTACAACGCCCTTTCACTTTTACAGCAAGTAACTTAACAGCGATGACAATTGCTGAACTTGCTTAGTTAAAAGACTAATTCTCAATGTCATATTTTAAGTAATTATATCCGTACCTTTAATTTATGTGCTCTGCTGCAACAATGCTTTAACAGCAGGTAAATCAACAATTTTGTCATCTACCTTTAAATAAGCAACCGCAGCATTCTCGGCTGAATTACTACCACTATCGTCATGCACTAATGTTGCTTCAATAACACCAGGCATATTTATTAATACATCCGCTATTTCATCGGCTTTCTCATCACAAGTAATATTAGTCGTAAAACTAAAACTTTTAGATTTTTTCAGTTTTTTCATACCAAAACTAAGTACTAACCAAATGAGACTCGCCACAGCCATTACCAAGAATATAGTTTGCTCTCCAAAGCGGCTTGCGACAAAACCTCCAATAATACCACCAACAAAAGCACCTAAAAATTGGCTGCTAGAATATATCCCCATAACACTGCCCTTTACGCCAGCAGGAGCAATACGCGATAAAATAGAAGGCATAGTCGCCTCTAAATAATTAAAAGCAGTGAAAAAGAGTACAACCGAAAAGACTAGACTCCATAAGCCCGTTGGTAATAACCATAATAGAAATAAAGCTAAGCTAAGTAGCGCAATTGCAGCACTGAACATAGGTTTTTCTTGCTGCTTTTTCATCGCAAAAATCATAAAAGGCACCATCAAAAAGAAAGAGCCTAATAATGCAGGTAAATATATTTGCCAATGACTTTCTAATGCAAGTCCACTAGCCACAAATTGTTTTGGTAAAGTAACAAAACAAGCCGTAAGGGCCATGTGCAAAATAAACACGCCCCAGTTCAAGCGAGATAATTGAGGATGGCGAATTAACTTACCTATTTGCTCTGGCAAAGCAACATTATCGCCACGAGGGGCTTTATTTATTGAATAAGGCACCATAAATTGGATCATGAGCATAGCTAGAATAGTTAAAAGTCCCGTAAACCAAAATAATCCTGCCAAACCAAAAGCATCAGCCACTATAGGGCCTAAAATCATAGCAAAAGTAAATGATAAACCAATAAACATGCCAATGGTTGCCATCACTTTCGGACGTTGTTCTTCTCTGGTTAAATCGGCGGCTAAGGCCAGAATAGCACTAGCAATTGCCCCCATGCCTTGCATAGCTCGCCCTAGTACTACGCCATAAATTGTTGTCGACATAGCAGCAACAATACTACCAATTAAAAAAACAACCAAGCCTGCTAATATCACAGGTTTGCGGCCATGTTTATCAGAAAGAATACCCATAGGTATTTGTAATAGTGCTTGCGTTAAACCATAGGCTCCAATAGCAAGTCCAAGCCATAATGGGCTATAGCCAGCTAACTGTTCACCGTAAATAGCAAACACGGGTAATATCATAAAAAGTCCAAGCATTCGTACACCAAACACACTGGCGAGGGAAAATGCTGCTTTTTTCTCAATACTGTTTAAACCTGAAACGCTCATGAAAATAGATTACCTAAAAAAAACGGAAAATTAAAAGTTGGAGAATTAAAAAATCGTCGTAGTTTACCATGCAATGACTGACAAAAAAATGCTCTATGCACAAGAGACTTAAAGATGCTAATGATATGAATCATTAAGTTCTTAAAAAATTGATTAGAATATAAAATAGGCAACACTCGCAATAACCAAAGCTATTACAATATTAAGCACAAAACCTGCACGCATCATATACCCTTGTGGTATTAAACCGGATGAAAATACAATTGCATTTGGTGGTGTCGCTACAGGGAGCATAAAAGCGCATGAAGTACATAAAGCGATAATCACGGCAATACCCACAGGTGGCAACTGTAAATCAATGGCAACCGTCATAAATAAAGGAACTAACAAAGCAGCGCTTGCTGTATTACTAACAAGTTCAGTTAAAAAAACCACAAAAATACAAATGCTTACCAATATCAACCAAGTATTATCTGCAGGCAAGTTACTACTAATAGCATTGGCCAACCACAAACTTGCACCCGATGTTTTTAATAAAACACTTAACGTTAAGCCACCACCAAACAGAATTAAAATTCCCCAGTTAGTTTTTTCAATAAATTCTTCAAACCGTAAACATTTTGATCCTGTTAATAACACAATTGCGATAACTGCTAACATCGCATCAAACCCTCGACTAACACCAACAAGAGAGGCTAATGGCGAACTAAACACCCAACCTAAAGCAGTTAAAGCAAACACAGAAATAACAAAAGTTCTTTGCCAATTCGATTCAAGCACTGGCGGGGCTAGTACAATCCTTTGTGAAAATTTAGGTCTAAACAAAATAAACAACACTATTATCATTAAAGGAAATAACAAAGAAAACATGGGTATCCCCCACTTTAGCCAGTCAGCAAAGCTTAAGCCGGCAGCAGAAGCCGCAATTGCATTAGGCGGGCTGCCAATCAATGTAGCCATACCACCAAGATTGCCTGAATACGCGAGCCCAAGTAAAACAAAGATATAAACATTAGGTTGATTTTGTTCACTGTCACAATTATTTTTCTGAGCAGATAATAGCCCTAGCGCAATAGGCAACATTAGCGCAAGTGTTGCTGTATTACTTATCCACATTGAAAGCAAAGCCGTTGTTAAAAATAACAACAATACCGCATACAAAGGTCTTCCCCCTGACAAAGACAGCATTTTCACTGCAAATAACTTATCTAATGAATATTTTTGTAGCGCAGCAGCTAAGGCAAATCCTCCCATAAAGAGAAAAATGACTGGACTAGAAAAACTAGCGAACGCTTGTGTTGCTGGCAATATACCGCTTAGCATAGCTAAAACAGGAATTAATAGCGCAGTAGCACTAAGGGGTAATGCCTGTGTAATCCATAACCAAGCAATCGCAACAAAAATAGTTAAACCATGCTGAACTTGCAATGGCGCCTCAACGGTATTTGCCACGATATAAGCAAAGATAAACGACAGCAGTATATTAATTTTTTTAGATTCCAATAAATTACCCCCCTGTGTTTTTTCTTTAATAGTATTACATCGTTATAACCAAGTGAATGTAAAAATAAAAGTGTTTATCAAGCAAACAAAACCTATGATTTATGTCATACTATTCGGCTATTATTTTTGCGGATAGATTAGTGAATAAACATGAGAAATATAGAAGTCAGGGGGGCTAGAACCCATAACCTAAAAGATATAAGTTTATCAATTCCTAGAGATAAGCTCGTTGTTATCACGGGACTTTCTGGTTCAGGTAAATCATCACTAGCATTTGATACCTTATACGCAGAAGGACAGCGCCGTTATGTTGAGTCGTTATCAGCCTATGCGCGTCAATTCTTATCTTTAATGGAAAAGCCTGATGTTGATCATATTGAAGGTTTATCACCCGCCATCTCTATTGAGCAAAAATCAACATCTCACAACCCACGCTCTACCGTTGGGACTATTACCGAAATTTATGATTATTTAAGACTTTTATATGCCCGTGTTGGAGAGCCTCGCTGTCCAGAACACAAACAGCCATTAGCGGCACAAACTGTATCTCAAATGGTTGATAAAGTTCTAGCCCTAGAAGAAGGCACAAAAGTCATGTTGCTAGCGCCTGTATTACAAAACCGTAAAGGCGAACATATAAAGTTACTTGATAATCTTGCTGCACAAGGCTTTATCCGCGCTCGTATCGATGGTGAAGTTTGTGACTTGTCTGATCCGCCAACATTAGAACTACATAAAAAACATACTATTGAAGTGGTTGTTGATCGCTTAAAAGTACGTCCAGATATTCAACTACGTCTTTCTGAGTCATTTGAAACCACATTAGCATTAACTGCTGGCTCTGCAAAAGTTGCTTTTATGGATGAGCCAGATAAAGAAGAATTACTCTTTTCAGCTAACTTTGCTTGTCCTCATTGTGGCTACAGCATGCAAGAGTTAGAACCTCGATTGTTTTCATTTAACAACCCTGCGGGTGCTTGTAAAACCTGTGATGGTTTAGGTATCGAACAATTCTTTGATACGCAACGTATCATTACCAATAACGAGCTAAGTCTTGCTGGTGGCGCAATTAGAGGTTGGGATAAACGTAATTTTTATTATTTTCAAATGCTACAAGCTTTATCTGAGCATTATAACTTTTCTCTAGATGAGCCCCTCAATAAGCTCAGTGATAAAGCAATTAAAGCAATACTTTATGGTAGCGGTAAACAAGAAATTGAATTTAAGTACATGAATGATCGCGGTGATGTGGTGCTACGAAAGCATCCATTTGAAGGCATTATTAACAATATGCAACGCCGCTATAAAGAAACTGAATCTAATGCTGTACGAGAAGAGTTATCAAAATATTTGAACAGCCAACATTGTCCTGACTGTAATGGTAGCCGCTTACGCTTAGAAGCACGTAATGTATTTATTGAAGATACCCCTTTGCCGGTTGTTGCAGAATTTGCCATTAGTGATGCTTTAGATTTTTTCCAAGGTTTAAAACTCACAGGGCAAAGAGGCCAAGTCGCAGAGAAAATTCTCAAGGAAATTAATGACCGTTTAGGTTTCTTGGTTAATGTTGGTTTAAATTATTTAAACCTATCCCGCGGAGCTAATACTTTATCAGGCGGAGAAGCGCAGCGTATTCGCTTAGCAAGTCAAATTGGTGCAGGTTTAGTCGGTGTTATGTATGTATTAGATGAGCCCTCTATTGGCTTACACCAGCGAGATAATGAGCGTTTACTAACCACCCTTATTCATTTACGTGATTTAGGCAATACCGTCATTGTAGTTGAACATGATGAAGACGCTATTCGCGCTGCCGATTTTGTAATTGATATAGGCCCAGGCGCAGGTGTTCATGGCGGTGAAATTATCGCCCAAGGTACTGTTGATGATATTTTAAAAGCTAAAGATTCGCTAACAGGTAAATACTTATCTGGCGTAGAAAGTATCGAGATTCCCAAAAAACGCCACCCTTTTAATAAAAAGAGTGTCATTGAACTAAAAGGTGCTAGCGGCAACAACTTAAAAAATGTTGATCTAGTTATTCCTAATGGTTTAATGACGTGTATTACGGGGGTTTCTGGCTCAGGTAAATCAACCTTAATTAATGACACCTTATATAAGCTCGCGCATATTGAGTTAAATGGGGCAACACTTGATGAACCTTCTCCCTATAAAAGTATTGCTGGCTTAGAACATTTAGACAAAGTTATTGATATTGACCAAAGTCCTATTGGCAGAACACCTCGTTCAAACCCTGCCACTTACACGGGAATATTCACTGCAATTCGCGATATTTTTGCAGCCACTCAAGAAGCTCGTTCTCGAGGGTATAAGCCGGGACGTTTTAGCTTTAACGTGAAAGGTGGTCGCTGTGAAGCTTGTCAAGGCGATGGCTTAATCAAAGTAGAGATGCACTTTTTACCAGATGTTTATGTACCTTGCGATGTTTGTAAAAGCAAACGCTACAATCGTGAAACGTTAGAAGTACTTTACAAAGGTAAAAACATTCATGAAGTGTTAGATATGACCATTGAAGATGCTTTTGAATTCTTTAATGCCATCCCTGCGGTAAAACGCAAATTGCAAACCTTGATGGATGTTGGTTTAACTTACGTGAAGTTAGGACAGTCAGCCACTACTCTTTCAGGCGGTGAAGCCCAACGGGTTAAATTATCAAAAGAATTATCTAAGCGAGATACCGGTAAAACATTGTATATTTTAGATGAGCCAACCACAGGCTTGCACTTTCACGATATCAAACAGTTACTACAAGTCATTCATCGATTACGTGATCACGGCAATACGCTTGTGGTAATTGAACATAATTTAGATGTAATAAAAACAGCTGATTGGGTAGTTGATCTCGGCCCAGAAGGTGGTTCAGGTGGCGGTGAAATTTTAGTAACCGGTACACCTGAGAAAGTTGCAAAACATAAAACCTCACACACAGCTCGTTTTTTAAAAACCTTGTTAGATAACAAGTAATCTTTTTGAGGTAGGAAAAAATTATGCAGATCACAGATTCAGATCGGCTTACCTATAGGCTTATGGGGCAAGATGATGGCGAAGCTTTATGGGAATTAGATCAAGACCCTGAAGTAATGCAATTTATTAATGGTGGAAAGCCTCACGATAGAAAAACAATCGATGAAGTTTTTCTGCCACGTATGCAAGCTTATACCGATACGACAAAAGGTTGGGGTCTTTGGCAGGTTTCAGACAAAATCACCAATGACTATCTTGGTTGGGTCTTAGTTCGTCCCATGGATTTTTTCACTGACGATCCTAAGTGGCGAGATTTAGAGCTAGGCTGGCGTTTTTTTAAAAAATCATGGGGTAAAGGTTATGCTACTGAAGCTGCCATTGCGATCAAGAATAGCGTGACAAGGCAGACAAATATTGATTATGTTTCCGCTTTAGCTATAAAAGAAAACTACGGCTCAATTAGCGTGATGAAGAAAATGGGCATGGCCTTTATAAGAGAATATGATCATAAAGATCCTATTGGTGACTTTATCGCCGTACACTATCAAATGCCAATAAAATAGCTTAGTCTATTTTTACAACAGAAATATCAAGATACATGTTATAGAGTATTCACATTACAAACTGATGTTCAAATTAGGAATACTCTTTAGCACAATAAGGACAAAGCACTGAAAGAATCAATAATAAAACAAAACTACCCAAGTGCCTTCATCTACTTATTAGCTTTTACTAGCGGCTTTTGCATTATGGGTATAGAGCTCTTAGGAGGCAGAATTTTAGCGCCCTTTTTTGGTAGCTCTGTACATATATGGGGAAGTATTATTACAGTCTTCATGTTGAGCTTATCGTTAGGGTACTTATTTGGAGGTAAACTCTCTACCCGCTCTGCTTCACTAACTGTCTACGGCGCAATTTTTATAATCTCTGCATTTGCATTACTACCTATCGCTTTATCAAGCCAATGGCTAATGGAATTAATTTTTCTCTCTATTGAAGATACACGATACGGCTCTTTATTAGCATCAATGACCTTATTTTTTATACCAACCGTTGTGTTAGGAATGTTATCTCCCTATTCCGTACGTTTATTAGTAAAAAGTTCTAATGAAAGTGGACAAGTTGCAGGCAAGCTTTACTTCGTTTCAACATTAGGTAGTGCATTGGGGACTATTATTACTTCATTCTATTTAGTGTTATGGTTTGATGTAAATAGCATAATTTTTGGTTTTACAACTGCGCTTGCGAGTTTAGGCTTACTAACAATACTTATAAGTAAAATAAAAAAATCGTATCAAGTAGAGTAATCTTATGATTAAAAAATCATTTTTGTTAATCCTTTTTTGCGCCTTTATAAATGTTGCTCATGCACAAGTTATTCACCAAGAGCGTTCTCTTTATAGGAATATTTTAGTTGAAGATAAGGGAGATTTACGCTGCTTAAAATTTAATGTTAAAAGTACTAAAACCCAGCAAAGTTGTTTTTTAAAAAGTAACCCTAAGCAACTAGTATTTAATTATACAAAACTACTAATGACCAGTTTATTAGTTATACCCCAGCCCAAACGCATTTTAATTATCGGCTTAGGTGGCGGCACTATGTCAAATACCTTAACGGAACTCTTCCCTCAAAGCCAAATTGACAATGTAGAAATAGATCCCGCAGTGATTAAAGTTGCACGCAACTATTTTGGCTTTTTTGAAAATGATAACGTGAAAACTTACAATCAAGATGGCCGTATATTTATCAAGCGTGCTTTGCTAAAAAAACAGCAATACGACTGGATTATTCTCGACGCTTTTAATGGCGACTATATTCCAGAGCACTTAATGACAAAAGAATTCTTACAAGAAACAAAATCATTACTAAGTGATGAAGGTGTACTTAGCGCCAATACTTTTTCTTTAAGTAAACTTTACGCCCATGAGTCAGCAACCTATAAAGCTATTTTTGGTCACTTTTATCAAGTAAGAAATCAAGCCAATGCTAATCGTATTATTATTGTTAAACAAAACGGCTCGCAGACTAACACTCTTAATAAAAAAAATATAAAACAGCTAAATAAAAAGTTACAACCGTATGGTGTCGACATTTTCTCTCTTTATGAAGATATTAGCTTTACTGAAAAAGAACAAAGTTGGCCTGATGACACCCGTATACTTACCGATCAATTTTCCCCTGTTAACTTGCTCAACACGCAGTAGCGGTTATACTCAAGCAACAAAAAAGGATTGTTTGAACATATATTAGCCAAAAGTCTAATTGTTCAATTTTGTCGACACTTTTATAGTATCAGTTATAAAACACAACATATAAGGGCAACTCATGAGCTTCAAAGAACAACAGGTAAAAGCGAAGAATTCAGCAGAGTCATACTGGTTAGAGCAATCAGAACTTGTTTCTTGGTATAACGCACCAAAAAACATATTGTCGACAAATCAAAGCGGATGGACAGATTGGTTTGCTGATGGCGAACTAAATAGTAGCTATTTAGCATTGGATTATCATGTAGAACAAGGTCGTGGTGAACAAATTGCGCTTATTTACGATTCGCCAGTAACCAATTCAAAAGAAACTTTTACCTTTATTCAATTAACTGAATTAGTAGCAAAATTTGCTGATGTATTACAAAAGCAACAAGTTGTAAAAGGTGATCGTGTTCTTATTTATATGCCGATGATCCCTCAGGCCGTTATCGCAATGTTAGCTTGTGCAAGAATTGGTGCTGTTCATTCAGTAGTTTTTGGTGGTTTTGCTGCAAAAGAATTAGCTATCCGTATTGACGATGCAGAGCCTAAAGTTATTGTTAGTGCTAGCTGTGGTATTGAAATATCAAAAGTGATTCCTTATAAGCCGTTATTAGATGACGCTATTGAATTATCAAGCCATAAGCCAAGCAGTTGCGTTCTTTATCAACGTGAGCAGTTAGCTGCTGATATGATTGATGGTCGTGATGAAGATTGGGACACATTAATGAGTACTGCGAAAGGCATTGCTGCTGTTAGTGTGAAAAGTACTGATCCGCTTTATATTTTATATACCTCAGGTACCACAGGTAAACCAAAAGGTGTTGTTAGAGATAACGGTGGCCATGCGGTTGCTATGCTATACAGCATGAAAAATATTTACGGTATGAATACTGGCGATACTTTCTGGGCAGCATCTGATGTTGGTTGGGTTGTAGGTCACTCTTTCATAGTTTACGGTCCATTAATGGCAGGTTGTAGCACTATATTATATGAAGGAAAGCCGGTAAGAACTCCTGATGCTGGTGCTTTTTGGCGTGTTTGTGAAGAATACAAAGTAAATGCTTTATTTAGTGCTCCAACAGCATTTCGTGCTGTTGCAAAAGAAGATCCTGATGCTGCACTAATGAAAGATTATGATTTATCTCATTTGAAACGTTTATACCTTGCAGGTGAACGTTTAGATCCCGCTACATACCATTGGCTTAAAGACAAAACACAATTACCTGTTATTGATCATTGGTGGCAAACAGAAACAGGTTGGTCTATCGCTAGCACACCTTTTGCTGATGGTAGCAATGAAGAGTTAATGTTGACTAAAGCTGGTTCTGCAGGCCTACCTGTTCCGGGTTATAATGTAGAAATTTTAGATGCCTACGGCGAAGCATTACCTGCTAACCAACAAGGCACTGTTGCAATAAAACTACCTATGCCTCCAGGCTGTTTAACAACCGTTTATAAAGATGAAGAGCGATTCAAGTCTAGCTACTTATCAATGCATGACGGCTATTATGTTACTGGTGACGGTGGCTATTTTGACGAAGACGGCTACCTATTTATTATGGGTCGTACGGATGATGTTATAAATGTTGCTGGTCATCGATTATCAACAGGTGAAATGGAAGAGTCAATATCAGGCCATAGCGCAGTCGCTGAATGTGCTGTAATTGGTATTAATGATACCTTAAAAGGCCAAGTTCCTTTCGGTTTAGTTGTTATTAAAAACGGCATCGAAATGACTGATGAAGAGATAGCTGCTGAGTTAAAAGGTAAAGTACGTGCCGATATTGGTGCCATTGCTTCATTAAAAGATTTAATTATAGTTGAGCGTTTACCTAAGACTCGTTCAGGTAAAATACTACGTAAAACATTAAGACAAATGATAGATGGTCAAGAAATAGAAATCCCTTCTACTATTGATGATCCACAAGTTTTAGAAGAGTTATCACCTAGATTAACGAATGTTACTAGTTAATCTCTACTAATCATTAATATATCTACGGGGTTAGTTAGTATTAGCTAACCCCGCATTATTTGTGGAATAACATTCAAAGGATATAAAACTCAACTTATTATTTATTAGGTAAATTTTCATCTGCTGTTTTACTAGAATTAGCAACAGCTCGGTTAATTTCATTCATTTCTGCTTTAGTTAAATCTCGCCACTGCCCTGGCTTTAATTGCCCCAGCTCTACGCTCATAATCCGAGAACGCTTTAATTTCTTAACTTCGTAATCTAAATATTCACACATACGACGAATTTGTCGATTCAAACCTTGTGTCAAAATGATAGTAAACACAAATCGGCTTTTAACACGCACAATACAAGGTTTAGTAATTGTACCCAAAATAGGTACACCACGAGACATTCGCTCAATAAAGCGTTCACTAATGGGTTTATCTACCGTAACAATATATTCTTTATCATGAGCATTTTCAGCACGTAGTATTTTATTAACAATATCGCCATCACTGGTAAGAAAAATAAGACCTTCAGAGGGTTTATCTAGTCGACCAATAGGAAAAATACGCTCTTTATGATTAATAGCATCAATAATATTTCCACGCACGTGGCTTTCCGTTGTACAGGTGATACCTATCGGTTTGTTATAAGCAATATAAATACGATCAGATTTATTTTTTGCACTCGCAGCAATGGCTTTACCATCAACTTTAACAACATCACCCGGTTGAACCTTTGTACCAAGCTCAGGTATTTTCCCATTAATAGTAACGCGATTAGCTTCAATTAATTTGTCCGCACCACGGCGTGAACAGAAACCCGATTCACTAATATATTTATTGAGGCGTTTTTCATTTGTGGCATTGTCAGTCATGGTATTTATATTTGTGCATTTAATATTTTTGTTATTATACTCAAAACAAAACCTAATGTGTGGATCACTATGTTAATTTTTGCTCACCGTGGCGCTAGTGGTGTAGAACCAGAAAACACTCTGCGTGCAATTAAAGCAGCTCTAGATGCTAATGTTGATGGTATAGAGATTGATTTACATGAAGTAGATAATAAATTATTAGTTATTCATGATCGCTGGTTACATCGCACCACTTCAGGCTCAGGCCAAGTTTATCATCATGACTATGAACATTTACGTAGCTTAGATGCAGGTAACGGTGAAACAATTCCAACTTTAGATGAAGTATTTTCTTTAATCGCAGGAAAGTGCAAAATCAACATTGAATTGAAAGGCATTAATAATATAGCGCTACTTTATTCGTATATTGACAACGCTCTTATATCTACAAATTTAAACGCCGCAGATATATTAATTTCTTCATTTAATCACAGGTTACTTCATAAGATTCATCAACAAAGGCCGGAGTTTGCTATTGGTGCATTGACAGCTTGTTATCCACTAGAATATGCATTGTTTGCTGAAAAGCTTAACGCCTACTCGGTACACCTTGATGTGAATTTTATCAGTAAACATTTTGTCAATGATGCCCATCAACGCGGACTAAAAGTATTTGTTTACACTGTTGATGAGTTAGAAGACATCAATACAATGAAAGCCTTAGGTGTTGATGGTATTTTTTCTAATTTTCCTACTCGCACTAAAAGTCATTTAGCGCATTTAAATACGCTATAGCTACTTATCAAAAGAAGTAGCGTGCCGCTAATTGCAGTTGTTTTTCAACCAAATCTACTGCTTGATGGGTATAGTAGCGTGCAGGTCGATGGCTATCGATATAATTAAACTCCGCTAATAAAAGCCAGTGCTTAGTAAAACGATAACTATGACTAAGGGTTAGTGCTTGCCCATCTTCGTTGTTATTATCTCCCCAAGTATTATCATTATCTCTTATTGAAAAGTCCTCAAGACGGATAGTGCTTCTATGCTTTTTATTGCCGATTAATTGCTGCCATTTATAAGTTAATGAAATAAAAGCGCTGGTATAATCATTATTCACCACATCTTCTTTCAGGTGACTTTGCATTAAAGTATCACCAGATAAATACTGCGCTACCAATGTGACATTTCTATTGAATTTCCACCGAGTACCGAGATGAAAAAAACGGGTACGCCAAGCATATTGGCCATCAATTACGATATAGGGGGTAGCTCTGTTATCATAATAACCAGCAGACAATTCACCTTTACGATGTAATAACCATTCACCACGAACGTGATAACCAATTCGATCATCTATTTCTAAAAATGGATCCGACTTTCTCGCCTGCCCCGCAAGTGCTTGGCCATCTTCCAGTGCAGGAAACCAAGGAAATATTCTCTTTTCTGTCCATAGTGTTTGCCTACTACTTGTGGTCCATCCATGCCAAGCAAGTAAAGCGCCTGTTGGATCATTATTAACAAATGCCGTTGCCGAAAGTGATAAGTCAAAGGCATCATCATTCATTCGCCCTAAGCGAGTCAGTTTAAACTCTGAGCCTAAAACGCGAATCTCTTCGCCAATCCAAGTATTGATTGTAGAAGAATTCAAGGTATCTTTACTGGCCCAAGCATAAGCATTATTTTCAAGTGAAATATCAGGGTAAAATATCCCTACTCTAGTTTGTAATCGATAGCCTGATGCAGAAGGTAAAGTACGGTATTTGAAGTAAACCTCTGTAATATTAGCAACGCTAGATTCACCGTCACCCGTTCCTTTCAAAAAGGCATTAACAACCCCATGAGCACTAAGACCATTATCCCAAGTCACTGACAAATCAGCACCTGCTTGTGCTATAGAAAACTGTAATCCATCAGCTAATGCGAATTTGCCTTGTCCTCCCGTAAGATAACTTTTGTCTGATGAGCTTACTTGACTAACTCTCAAATCGACAATGCCATGCGCAGTAAACTCTGCCGCTTGACTGTTTTGTAATTGAAAAAAAACTAGCAATGCTAGAAATATATTTACGCCTATTTTATTCACGTATTTACCTTATTATCATTGCCGCTACTCGCTTTATTCAACTGCTCTAATAACCAAGGTGTAAGCTCTGTCGCTGGTTTTGGCTTACTGATGTAATAGCCTTGTGCAAGTTCACAGTTATGATCTTTCAACCAATTAAGAGAAAATTCATCTTCAATACCTTCGGCGACTACATGTAAGCCCATGTTATGGGCTAATTCAATAGTAGAGCGAACTATTATTTGATCATCTTCATCATGCTCAAGGCGCTGAATAAAAGACTTATCAATTTTCAATTCATGCACAGGTAACTGCTTTAATTGTGCTAAAGAAGAGTAGCCTGTACCGTAATCATCAATAGATATTTTCATGCCATGGCTTTTAAATGCACTGAGTAATTTAATGGCTTCCTCTGGATCTTCAACGACAGAACTTTCTGTTACTTCTAAAGTAACTTTTTCTGCTGGTACATTCGCACGCATTAATGCTTGGCAAATGAATTGATGAAAGTCCGCCTCCTTCAAATTACTAGCAGCAATATTTATTGCTATGTTCAAATCTAAGCCTAGTGTTCTCCAAGTATTAAACTGCGCTAAAGACGTAGTAAAAACCCAACGAGTTAAGGCTTTAATTTGCCCCGTTTGTTCCGCTATGTGAATAAAATTATCAGGGGGAATCATACCTAACGTTGGATGTTGCCAACGAACCAATGCTTCAACATGCGTAACAACATTAGTTTTCAAACATAGTTTTGGTTGAAAATGCAGTTCCAATTCACCGGCAGGTATCGCTTGTTTTAAATCATTAATTAAGCTCAAACGTTCAACAGTATTTACATCAAGATCAGGATGATATATTTGTACAAGCTTCCCCGTTTCTCTCGTATGATGCAGCGCGGTATCTGCCATCTGTAAAACCAACTTGCTATCTGAATGGTGTTCAGGGCATAAAGCCGCCCCTATACGAACTTGTAACTGTAAACTAATACCTTGATAATCAAATGTAGGCTCCAACTCTGCTTGTAATTGCGCAATAGTTTCATCAATGTCTAAATGTTCAGCTAATAATATAAATTCATCCGCACCCAAATGTACTAACAATTTAAAGTTTGTTATTTGACACAAACATTGTAAACGCTTGGCAAGTTCTTTAATCACTTCATCCCCGACATCATGACCTAATGTATCGTTTACATCCTTCAAGCGACTAAGGTTTAAATGTAATATCATAAAGTGCTGTTGTTGGTCGGTTAGTTTCTTCAGCACTTTATTAAGCATATTTCTGTTGGGTAAATCGGTTAATGGATCATGATCCGCAAGATGCATTATCGCTTCTTCACGTTGTAATACAGCCGATTGCATATTATTAAATTCGTCGGCAAGTTGACCTATTTCATTTTTATCTTTCAAGGTAACTTTGTGTTGATAATCACCACTTGCGATAGCTTTAGCCTGGGTAACCAAGCGTTTAATTGGTTTGCTAATAGAAGCTGAAATTAAATAGGCACTGGCTAAGGACACAATGAATGTTAATACAGCGAGCATTACAAACTTTATCCATTGCTCTTGTAATAAAGCAACAAAATTAGCGCGTAGTCCGTGCATAGCAACACCAAGCTCTTGTTCGTCAAACTCAGTAATTAATGAATGTGTTGCAATATATTTATCTGGCGTTTTGTTTTCAATTACCTGCACCGCTAAACTCAATGCATTTGTATGATTAGTATTGTGTTCTGAAATAGAAATTAACCGCCATACGTCATTTTCTTTGATAACAAAGTCCGTATCTAAACCGGTAATACTAGTAAACTCGCCGGCCAAACGGTGATCTATTTGAAAGCCAAAAGCTATCCAACCTAATGTTTTCTTTCCAACCGAAACTGGCGATATACTCAATTGGTAAAGCGCATCATCAATCATATATAAATGAGCAGATTGGCCGATTTCAAGCCACTCTATAAAGCGAAACTTAGTACCACTTTCTAACCCTTGGCGAATTTTCTCAGAGTCATTCACAAAATACCGCTGAAGTTGGCTATTAATAATGCCTTCTGCAGACACTGTCATGGCTAAATCGGCATTTATACGTTTTCGGTGGTTATTTAAAGCAAAGAGTAAACTTCGGGTATCTTCATTGAAAACCTCTTTTAAACCATAATCTTTAGCTGCTGTTTCTGCAAAAGCAGATAAGTAAGCTAAACGCCTATCAAATAGTTCTGTAAAGATAGTTTTTGCGGTGGTTAAACGGTTGTTAATTTCTGCTGCTTCTTGATTTTGACTACCACTATATAAAGTCCAAAAGGCTATCGATTGCACCATAAGCAACAGCAGAACAAAAAATAAAAATATCTTGTTTTGTAGGCTTTTCATTCATTAATCCCCTGTGTGCTTAATTATTAATAATCTGATAAAAACTCAAAATCATCATCACTTTCCTGTGTGGGGATACTTTCTAGTTCATTTTTCAAAGTAAAAGTAAAAGTGTTATGCTTTGTAATATCTTGCTCCATTATCATACGATTATTTTCTGCTTGCATTTGTGGGTGCCAAACAACAACCTTATACTTACCCTTTTTAGCTAGATTAAAACTCACTTGGCCTAGCTCATCAGTTTTATCAAAATAAGGTGTATTCACTACCAAAAGGTAACCGCTCATCCAGTCGTGAATATTACAACCCATTGCTATTTCATTCGCTTGATCAAACTGGGTCAAAGAATGGGTTGTACCTGCACGAATTTTAAATGAAAATTTATTTTCACTTTCCGCTGAATAGATATGATGAGTTATATTATCTTGATTAACAAAGTTAACTTTTGAATTAGTTTGACTAACGGTAATATAGGGAGTGAAAGATTTATCACGTTGTCCTACAACAACTTCCTTGTGTGATTTGTCTAAAACCTGCCCATCAAGTGGTTCAAGATAAACCACCAAATCACCTAACTCTTGTCCTGTTTTACTTTTTACGAAGACTTGTACACAGGTGTTAATTTCTGTTTTATTATTGCAAGTATTCGCGTTAGAAATATTAGGTAACAGAAGTAATGTTAGTAACAAGATAGAACATGTAATTAGCTTATTTTTCAACGAAATACCCCAAAACAAAATAATGTTAATAATTGATTGTATACCAAGTTAGCTTAAAAAAAATAGTTAAGATTATTTCGTATTCTATTTTAGAAAAAATTCATTGTTAAGTCCGCTATATAAAATAAAGCACTTACTAACTGGTTATAGCCTCTCTCTTATTGCCTCTGCTGTTTTAAGCGTACGAACTTCTCTAAACAGTTCATCTGCTTCAAGGTATTGTAACTTCAAATATTTAAGCCATTGTTTTATTCGGTTCGGATAGTACTTACTTTTATCACCATAAGTTTCACACTCTGTGTAAGTAAGCAGTAATGATTGCACTTCTTGCCAAGGTAACTCAGCTGATACTTGCTTAATTACCTGGGCTAAATTAGGCAACATCAATGCCCCTCTACCCACCATAATATCGTTACAGCCCGAAATTTCTCTACAATTTATTGCATCTTGTAGAGTAAATATATCTCCATTTGCAATAACGGGAATACTTACATTTTGCTTTATCTTCGCGATCCAATGCCAATGGGCAGGAGGTTTATAACCTTCTACTTTGGTACGTGCGTGAACCGTTAGTTCATTGGCGCCAGCTGCTTCTATCGCTTGCGCATTTTCAATGGCAAGGCTTTTATCCTCATAGCCTAACCGTATTTTGGCGCTAACAATTGCATCATGGGGCACAGCGCTTCTTATCGCTTTAATAATTTGATAAAGGTTTTCAGGATCTTTGAGTAAAACAGCACCACCACAGTTTTTATTCACCATTTTGGCTGGACAGCCAAAGTTGACATCAACACCATGAGAGCCAAGTTCAAGTACTTTAGCAGCATTATCGGCCATATATTGTGGGTGTTGCCCCAGTAACTGTACTCTTACTGGTGTACCTGCTTCAGTCGTACTTCCATAAGCGCCAGCTTCTCTAAGCTCAGGACATAAACGAAAATAAGCACGATCAGAAATAAGTTGATCTACCACACGTACAAACTCAGTTACACAATGATCATAACCACCAATCTTGGTTAATAAATCACGCATAAGGTGATCAAGGACACCTTCCATCGGTGCTAAAATAACTCTCATTATTCTTGCACTCTTAATTCTTGAGGATTTTGTAATCTAACTTCAAACATGATTTTAAATAAACAAGTATTGTAGATAATAGAAAAGACAGTGTATTGATAGATAGCATCAACAAATGTTAATAACTTACATCAATGACGAGCAAAAAATTATAGTTAACCAGAACAGCACTTGCCTAAAGAACTGCCAAGAAAGACTATTATAACCAAGCGAGAAGGTCTGGGTAAATAAATGAATAGCCTAATTCTTGCTTGGCTTTATCACCACTAACTATGCGCGTAGACACCAACCCCTTATCACTAACTGTTGGAGACTCTAATCCAAGAGATTTTGCTGCCTTTTGGTAATAGCAAGCCTTAGTCACATGCGTATCACTAACACCATTAAATATACCTTGTGATGATGCCGACACTATCAACGATAATATCAAGCCAACAGCATCTTGTTGGTGAATTAAATTCACAGGTGCTGTCGAATTTTTAAGAGTTTTATTCGCCCGTAAAAAGTTGCCTGGGTGCCTTTCTGGACCCACTAGGCCTGCTAATCTTAAAATACTACTTTGTTGATTAAAATTTAATACCGCCTGTTCTGCTGCATGTAATATTGGCGCTTTTTCTTCAGAATTAAGCTCTGCAAAATCTAAAGAACAGCTTTCATCAACTGTGCCTTCTAACCCTTGATAAACCGCGGTACTTGATAACAAAATAATTTGTTGTGTTACGCCCTGCTTTTCAGCCGCCTCAACAAGCTGCGCAACTTTCATCGCATAATCCGTTCGCCCTTGTCTAAATTGTGGAGTAATTGCAATAACTAAGCATTGTTGTGTAAAAACATCATGCTGACTCAGTTGCTTTACATCTGACGGTAAGTGTAGTTGCTGTGCCTGTATTTCTTGTTGATGCAATTGTTCAACATTGCTTTGTTGGCTACTAGTTGCCAATACACTAGAGCCTTGTTCTAATAAATTAGCAGCTAACGCTTTACCAAGCCAGCCACAACCAATTATGCCTACGGTTAAGTCTTTAACTTGTTTCTTTTCATTTTTTATTATCATTTGCACATTCGCCATTATTACTCGTATTTATTTTTTGGGTAGAACAACATAGCTAGCGGTAAAGGTTGCCGCAATGTTTTCGCCACAATAGATATGTGCGACTAAGTTAATACGTATATTTTTACCTTTCAGTAAATTATCAAACTCTCCTGAGGCGTTATCTTGAACAACTTGCCCGTAAGCGAGGCCTTTAATTGGCGCATGATATTTTATATTAGCTTCAGCTAACACAATATCGCCATTTAAGGTTTCTTCATCTTGCCGCTTTTTTTGCAAAGCCAGATAAACCCAGCCCCATCCCGTTAATGTGGCTAGCGTATAAATACTGCCAGCAAACATTGTGTGGTGTAAATTTTGATTAAACTCAGCATCGCAATGAGTCATTAACTTTTCACCATCGTAATAACTGATTTGTAATGCCATAGCCTTACTTAACGGGATAGTATCATGCCATATGTCTTGTAATTCTTGAGCAGCTTCTTTTTGGTGTGATGAATGATGACCCAGCTTTTTTATCATAGTGTAATGCTTAATTTCATCAAAAAGCGTATGAGAGAACTCAGTTGTTTGATAACCAAGTTTTTGATAAAAACCAATCGCATGTTCACGCGCATTTAAAGTGATTTCTTTCATTCCAAGTTGGCTAGCTTTTAATTCTAATTCATCAATTATTTGCTTACCTAAGCCTTGCCCCTGTGCAGTTTCGCTTACAGCCATAAAACGAATTCTACCCTGATGCTTGTCAGCCTTTTCTAAACGTCCAATGGCTAAAATATCACCCTGCTCATCGATAACCATTCTGTGAATAGCTTGTTTTTCATACTCATCCTGCTCACTACCTAGTTGCTGCCCCCAAGGTTTTCTTAATATTTGCCAACGAAGCTGATAGTATCGTGCCAACTCATCTTTTGTTTCAGGTGAACGTAGGGTATTCATTATTTATCCTTGTCCGTTTTAGTTCATTATTTGGCGTTTCAATAATTATGCAATTATCCAAACACATAGCACAAGGTAAATTACTGTATTTACATCAGGGAGAAGAAAATTTATCCGTTTGGGAAAATAAGTATTTTCGTTGGTTAGCTTTTAACAATGATAAAGGTGAACAAGTTATTCAAAGTGTGATGCATCGTCGTAAACCATGGCAGCTAACACTACCGCACCAAACAGCATTATTATTACCTTTATTATTTTTTAAGCCACAAAATGTTGTAGAGCTCGGTTTAGGTGGCGGTAATATTGACCGGTTTTTAGCGTATACCTGTACTGATATATCAATAAAAAGTATTGAGTATAGCGCGAGTGTTATTGAAAGTTTCTCTCAGTATTTTAATCCTGAAAAGGAAGAAATTGAGATAATTCATCATAATAGTCATGACTGGTTAGTGCAGAATAAAAATAATAATATGGATTGGCTTATTTGCGATATCTATCAACATAAAGAGCAAGATGCTGATGAAACGATCAAACAGCTCGAAAACTTACTCGCAAATATTGATAGTAATGGCTGCCTTTCCATCAACTTACCTGATGCAACTGACACTGAAGTTAATCTATGTTTAACAGTTTTACAGCAGTTATCACGTGATCATAATATTGTGTATTTTCACATTCCAAATTATCTCAATATCGTTATTCACTTGATCCCTAAACATTGGCAAACATTTAAGCTGCTCAAACGTAATAAAAATTGTTTCCTACCTCGTCGTTTATTTTTACAATGGCGAAAATTCTGGCAGCATGGTAGTGAAGTAGGTAAACAAATTACCTTTAAATAGTAAGAGTAAAGGTAACAGGTCCATCGTTTAACAGCTGTACCTTCATATCTGCTCCAAACTCACCAGTAGGTACTTTAAAGCCTTGTTCTCGTAATTTCTGACAAAAATATTCATATAGGTTTTTGCTAAATTCCGGTTTTGCTGCACTCGTAAAGCTGGGGCGCAAACCACTGTTTGTATCTGCCGCAAGAGTAAATTGTGATACCACTAAAATATCACCATCAACTTGCTTAACATTTAAATTCATCTTGTCATTTTCATCATTGAACAGTCGATATCCTGCAACTCGTTCAGCAAGGCGTTTCGCTTTCGCTTCAGTATCTTCAGGTTCAACCGCTAAAAACACTAGCAGACCTTGTTCAATTTCACCAATCACTTGCTTATCAACAGTGACGCTTGCACTGCTCACACGTTGTAATAACGCTATCATTCATTTATCCCTTCAGTTTTTAGTTCATGTTCTTGTAACGATACGGTAATTAAAGCTCCTCCCAACACAATAAGCCAAGAAAGGTAAACCCATAAAAATAAAATGGGTACAATTGCTAATGCACCGTAAATAGCTTGATAAGATGGAAATGCGGTCAAGTAGATTGCAAATATTTTTTTGGCAAATTCAAAAAACACAGCAGCAACTAGAGCGCCAGATAAAGCATGTTTAAAAGGAACACGAGTGTTAGGCACTAACATATATAAAAGTACAAAAGCAGCTAAAGACGATAATAATGGCAGCATTCTAAAGAACATGTTGGTGATGCCAAAACTATCTTCAACTCCCGTTGAAACTAACGAAACAATATACGAAGTAATAGCAATACTTGCCCCGACAAGCAGAGGCCCTAACGTTAATATCATCCAGTACATTGAAAAAGAGGTAATTATTCTTCTTTTCTTCGTGACTTTCCAAATATTGTTAAATGTTTTATCGATAGACGAAATCAATAATAAAGCGACAACAAAAAGAAAAGAAATAGCAACCGCAGACATTTTTGATGCATTTGACACAAAAGAAGATAAATATTGCTGCACAACATTACCTGCTGTAGGCACAAAATTTTCATAAACAAACTGCTCAACACTATGATGTATTTCAGCAAAAATGGGAAAAGCTGTCACAACCGAAAGCGCTACAACCATAAGCGGTACTAATGACATTAAGCTAACATAAGAGAGGTAGCCAGCAACTACTTGTAATTGCTCTTGTTTAACACGTTTTAGTAAGTAGTCAAAAAATGATAGATAATGACGCCAAGATATTGAATGCTGTAAATCCTTTAATATACTCATATTTATTAACAATTAATCTATTTTTTAGTGGTTAGTATTATATTATGATAGTCAGTAAAAGTACTAATTGATTCAAATTTTTAGGAGATATGATGGCGAGTCAAGGCTCAGCGGGTAATGTAATTGCTGCAATTTGTAATGTGTTTTTCCCAGGTTTAGGGCAACTTGTGCAAGGGCGAATATTACCTGCGCTTATATTTGCTATTGTTTGTGTAGGTGGTTACGCATTATGGTGGCTAGTGTTTCCTGCAGTAATCGCAGCTATATTTCATTTATTTTCAATAATAAATGCTGCAACCTATAAAGGTTGATAATTTTTTAACCTAACAAAAACTAAAAAAGCCGCCTAATTATGTATTAGGCGGCTTTTTAAATTTCACTAGCAAATGTCTTTATGACTTAGCTGGTCTGCTTTCACGTTTACGCTCATTCTCTTTTAAGAGTTTTTTACGAATACGAATGCTCTCAGGCGTTACTTCTACTAATTCATCATTATCGATAAACTCTAATGCTTGCTCTAAAGACATAACGATAGGTGGTGTTAGTGTTTGCGCTTCATCAGTACCTGATGAACGAACGTTAGTTAACTGCTTACCTTTAAGAGCATTTACAGTTAAATCGTTATCACGGCTATGAATACCAATAACTTGACCTTCATAAATATCAACACCATGACCAATTAACATACGGCCACGAGATTGTAAGTTAAAGATAGCGTTAGTTAATGCTTTACCTGTTGCATTACCAATCATTACACCATTTTTACGTTGGCCGATTTCGCCGCCTTTATGAGGACCGTATTCAAAGAATGTATGGTAAATTAAGCCAGAGCCTGACGTTAATGTCATAAATTCAGTTTGGAAACCAATCAAACCACGACTTGGCATGATGAAATCCATACGAATACGACCAGTGCCATCAGGTGCCATATCAGTAAGTTCAGCTTTACGGATACCCATTTTTTCCATAACAGACCCTTGATGTTGCTCTTCAACATCAATCGTTACTGTTTCGTATGGTTCTTGTAATTGGCCATCAATTTCACGAATGATTACTTCTGGACGTGATACAGCTAACTCATAACCTTCACGACGCATGTTTTCAATTAAGATACCTAAATGAAGCTCACCACGACCTGATACTTTAAATTTATCTGGATCATCAAGTTGCTCAACACGTAACGCAACGTTATGTACTAATTCTTTTTCTAAGCGATCTTTAATGTTACGTGAAGTAACGTACTTACCTTCTTGACCACAAAATGGAGAAGTATTTACTTGGAAAGTCATGTTGATAGTTGGTTCATCAATCGACAATGCAGGTAAACCCTCAACTTCTGTTGGGCAACAGATAGTGTCAGAGATTTTAAGCTCACCTAAACCAGTAATTGCAATAATATCGCCAGCAAAACCTTCTTCAATATCCAGACGCTCTAAACCTAAGTAACCAAATACTTTACCTACTTTAGCGTTATGAACACCACCGCTAGCAAGTTCAATTGTTACTTGTTGATTTGGTTTAACACTACCACGCATAATACGACCAACACCGATTACACCAAGGTATGAACTGTAATCAAGTTGAGATATTTGCATTTGGAACGGACCATCTGGATCCGCTTTTGGTGCAGGCACTTCTTTAAGAATAGTTTCAAATAATGGCGTCATATCTGAACCAGTTTCGCCTTCTTCTAGCGTAGCCCAACCATTAATTGCAGAAGCGTAAACAACTTTAAAGTCTAATTGTTCATCAGTAGCACCAAGGTTATCAAATAATTCAAAAACTTGATCCATAACCCAATCAGGACGAGAACCTGGCTTATCAACTTTATTGATAACAACAATTGGTTTTAGCCCTTGAGCAAAAGCTTTCTGTGTCACAAAACGAGTTTGTGGCATAGGGCCTTCTTGTGCATCAACGATAAGTAAAACACAGTCTACCATTGACATTACACGTTCAACTTCACCACCAAAATCAGCATGGCCAGGAGTATCTACAATGTTTACACGATAGTCGTTGTAGTTGATCGCCGTATTTTTGGCTAGAATTGTGATACCACGTTCTTTTTCGATATCATTCGAATCCATCGTACGTTCTTCTAAACCACCTCGAACGTCAAGAGTTCCTGACTGTTCTAATAATTTATCAACTAAAGTGGTTTTTCCGTGGTCAACGTGAGCAATAATTGCCACATTTCTTAATTTATCTAACACAGGCGTTACTCGCTGTTACTATCGTTTATTACTACTCATCAGTAGCTCAACGAATAGGGCTATAATTGGGCGCGCATTATACAGCTATTTTGTGTGAAAAGAAATCAATAAGACGATTTCCTTTTATTATTCTCTCCTCAAAGCAAATGTTTAAATATTACTTATGATGCAAAGTTATTTAACTGTCTCTTATACACATCTCCGAGCCCACGAGACGTAGAGGAATCTCGTAT
>CAJXUT010000009.1 GCA_913061365.1 uncultured Colwellia sp. | reverse complement strand
TACGAGATTCCTCTACGTCTCGTGGGCTCGGAGATGTGTATAAGAGACAGCAATACAGGTGTCGATGATCTGTTAACGACTTTATCAGCAACAGAGCCGATAAATAGATTGTTCAGCGCACTATGTGCATGACTACCCATAACAATAAGATCAACCTCTCTATCCTTTGCTAATTTAATGATTGTATTGGCTGGTGAGCCTTCAATAATATCTGCAACAGGTTTTCCTCCCGGAAACTCTTCACCTTTTAATTCTTCTAGGCAAAAATTATCGATACGATCTTTAACTTTTTGATGTAATTCATCAATTGAACGTTTATATAAATCTTCTACGGTTCCCTCGGTAAGATAAGAGTTTACCATTGATGCGGTATTAGCGTTCATTGGTTCTATGACATATAAAAAATGAATTTTCGCATTGTTTTGCTTAGCTAGACTAACGGCCATACGAAAAGCTGGTCTTGTATGCTTACCTAAATCGGTGGCGTATAATATTGTATTGATTTCTGTCATAACGGTTTCCTTTATTTATTCTTGAAGAATTAAAATAAGCATACGAAATAATCTCAAAATATACTTGATTTAAATCAAATATCATCCCCAGTAATTATGTGGCTTTATGAAATTCATTATTTATATAAACGTAGTAATCGTTTCAATAGGCTATTTTTTACCTTATAACTTTATTTTAAATAATGATGATACAAAGGATATTACGTTTAAAATAGAGACTGTTTATGCAAAAAATTATCTCTAGCTTACTCTGTTTCAAGATGAAAAATTATTTTGTTATTTGAATTATTTCTTGCTTAAACGCTTCTTTTATTATTTAATTAATCAAGCGATTAAATAAATGGTAAAAGAAGCGTTTTAATGGGTAATGTAAAGCAAGTAAAAGGGAGGCCAGTAAATCAAGAGAAGCAAGCAGAGCAGAAAGCTAAGTTATTAGCATCAGCAGAACAGCTCTTGGCTGAAAAATCTTATACAAATATAACCATAAGAGAACTTGCACAGCACTCCGGTATAAACTCTGCAATGATTAGCTATTACTTTACTAACAAAGAAGGTCTGTTTATTGCACTGCTTGATGATATTTCAACAAAACATTTCGCCGTAATGAAAAACATTCAACACGCTGCAGATCCTATTCGAAGCTTTATTGAAAAAATCTTGTCTATGTTGAATCAAAACCACGGTTTAGCCCGATTAATTCATAATGAATTTCTAATGGAAAACTCAAAATTAAGTGATGTATTTATTGAGCGATTTCCAAAAAAGATGGCTGTTTTTGTACCTTTGCTCATTAAAAACAACACTTCTATTAATGATGAACATAAAGCAAAGTACGCAGCATTTTCTTTAATTACTATGCTGATTACTCCTTTCATTAATCGTTCTATTCGACAAAAAGCATGGCAAATTAGTGATGAAGAATTACAAAGCTCTACTTGGGCTGAACACATTCACCAACAGTTTTTATTTGGTTGCAATAACCAATTAAGTTCCACAACTGAAGTATTAGTGTCGCATGACAACAATCTACAAAATGCTAATAATGTTTTACCTAAGGAAAATAAATAATGGGCTTTATTAAAAAAATAAATATTTTTGCTTGGTTAAAAACAAAATATGCCCTTCCTATTATCGCGTTAGCAGGAATGCTACTGATGATTTTGATTGTTAAGTCACAACCTGAAATTAAGCACCAACAGGCAAGTAGCTTAATTACTCCTGTAAATTATGTCACGGTAAAGTCACACCTTGTTAGGCCTGAAATTATTGGTTACGGGGTAGTAAAGCCTGATATGGTTTTGGAGGCTAAGCCAGAAGTTTCAGGGCGAATTACTTATATTCATCCCAAGTTGAAAAAAGGAGAAATATTCTCACAAGGAACTTTACTTTTAACTATTGATGACAAAGATTACTTATTGCAATTAAAGCAAGCGAAAGCTGACCTATTAGTAAATAAAGCTAACCTTCAAGAAATGACATTAAGTATTGATAACACTGAATTAGAGCTAGCTTTAGCGTTAGATAAATTACAGGTAAGAAATACAGAATATGCTCGTATGTTGAAATTGAGTAAAACCGGTGTTATTTCTAAATCTTCATTGAATAGTGAAAAACAAAATTTATTAAAACAAAAACAAGAAGTGCAACAACTCCAAAATAAGAAAACACTTTTACCTTCTACATTAGCTGTAATGAAGGCTCAACTTGATATTTCAAAGGCTAAGCTAGAAAAAAGTGAACGAGATCTAGCGCGTACTCAAATAACCATGCCTTTTGATGGCAGAATAAGTGATGTTTATACCGAATTAAATGAGTATGTTACTGCTGGAGGACTAGCAAGTGCAGGCCAACTCTTTGATGCTTTTAGCCTCAATAAAGTCATCATTAATGCGCAATTTCCAATAGAACAATTTCGACGTTTTGCGCAAAATTTTAATAAGCAAGTTTTTACCCGTAACAGTAAATCTCCAGAAATGAAAGATGTAGTACAGTCACTTGGCTTAACGGTAAAGGTACAAGATTCTCGTGGAGTATTTCGAGCTTGGACTGCGAAAGTAGAGCGCTTTAGTGATAATTTAGATGCTAAAAGTCGTACTGTAGGCGTTATGGTAAGTGTTAGTGATAGTTATAAACAAGTACTGCCTGGCACTAAACCTCCTTTGCTTGAAGGTATGTATATGAAGGTAATATTAACAGGCAAACCTAAAGATATGTTGGTATTGCCGCGCTTTACCCTTCATAACAAACAAGTGTTTACTATTAGTGAAAATAATTTATTGCAGCGTGTTTCGGTAGGTGAATTACAACATCAAGGGGATTTACTCTTGATAGACTCTGCTAACAATCAATCAATAAATGAAAATGATAAAGTAATCACCTCAGATGTTTTTCCTGCTGTAAACGGTATGGAACTAACACCGATATTAGATGATACCGTGACAAAACAAATGATGTTATCGCTAAAAAATGATCTGATAGAGAATAATTCAATCGCGGTAGGAGAAACTGAAACAAAGACAAAACCTACTTCCTCGCAGTCTTCACTAGCTGTTGAGGAAAACTAATGATCCGCTTTTTTTCGGCTCACCCAACGGCAGCTAACTTATTAATGTTAGCCATGTTAGTTATTGGT
Organism: uncultured Colwellia sp.; assembly: GCA_913061365.1. Lineage (GTDB taxonomy): Bacteria > Pseudomonadota > Gammaproteobacteria > Enterobacterales > Alteromonadaceae > Colwellia. Next base: position 31,334 of record CAJXUT010000009.1, on the reverse strand, counting down.
TTAATGACGCTTCCACAAATAAAGCGAGAAACTTTTCCTAAAGTTGAAGCTTATTCGGTACAAATACAAGTGCCATATCCTGGAGCTACACCTCTTGATGTTGAACAAGGAATTTGTTTAACGTTAGAAGATGCACTAGACGGTATTAGCTTTGTAGAAGAGAAAGTTTGTCAAGCAAGACAAAGCGCTGGCATTATGACGGTCAAAATGTTCGAGCAAGGCAATTTTGATAAGTTCTTAGATGATGTTAATAGCGCAGTTGATAGTATCAGTGACTTTCCAACAGAGTCAGAAAAAGCCACGGTTAGCGAAGTTGGACGTGTGCAAAGTGTTATCTCTATTGCATTAACGGCTTATATTCCCCGTGTCGAATTAAAAAATTTAGCCGAAGAAATTAAGCAACGATTATTACGTCATCCTGATATTCCTCTTGTAGATGTGCAAGGCTTTTCTGATCGACAACTACTGGTTGAAGTACCTAGCTATAATATCAGGCGCTATGGACTTAGCTTGCAAGATATTGCAAATATTATTGCTAAACAGGACGTAGACCTACCTGTAGGCACCATTGAAACTAATTTTCAAGAAGCTCAATTACGCTTTTCTGATGAAAGAAGAACCGTAAGTGACTTAGCCGACATTGTGGTGATGAGTGGTGATAATGGTAACGATGTGCTTCTGGGTGATGTTGCTAATATTACCGACACATTTGAATTACCTGAAGATAAGCTGACTTTTGCTGGTAACGATGCGGCTATTTTAGCAATCAGTAAAAATACTACCGATGATAGTTTACGTGTATTACAAGCAGTTGAAAAAATGCTTGTAACGGAACGCGCTAAACTACCCAAAGGAGTGAACTTAGTTCTCACCCAAGATGCTACTAGCATTGTTAAAGATAGAATAAACTTATTAACCACGAATGCATGGCAAGGTTTGATACTCGTTTTTGCTGTAATGTGGTTGTTTTTTACCTTTCGGTACGCATTCTGGGTAGTGATGGGATTACCTGTTTCATTTCTTGCCAGCATGTACTTTTTAAATGTTTTTGGTATTTCTATAAATATGTTTTCTATGGTGGCATTACTGCTATCTTTAGGCATATTAATGGATGATGCCATTGTTATTTCTGAATCTATTGGTAGTCAGATTAAAAAAGGTTTATCACCTTTAATGGCTTCAATTGAGGGTACCAAAATAGTTGCCCGAGGAGTGATTTCTTCTTTTTTGACAACAGCATGTATTTTTACAGGTTTAATTTTTATTGAAGGCGATTTAGGGCAAGTTTTAAAGGTTATTCCTATTGTTTTACTTACTGTGATTAGTGTGTCCTTAGTAGAAGCTTTCTTAATTCTTCCTCATCACTTGAACCATTCGTTGTCACATGCAAAGGATAAAAGTGTTTCTAAATTCAGAGTGATATTTGAACAAAAGTTTGAGCGTTTTAGAAGTAAAGTAGGTGATTTAGTCGAAGTCCTTATTCGCTTTCGCTATGCTTTTTTAGGTAGCGTTGTTGCGTTATTCTTATTATCAGTTTCTATGTTAGCTTCGGGTTTTTTAAAATTTTCTGCTTTTCCAAATATTGAAGGGGATATGGTACAAGCTCGCGTTTTAATGCCATCAGGTACACCATTAAAGCAAACCGAGGCGGTTGTTCAACAACTATTAGAAGCGCTAGATAAAACGGCAGATCACTTTCAAAAAAATGAGCAAGAAAAACTAATTAAAGCAATTAGTGTTAGTTACAATGAAAATGAAGATGCTTATGAATTAGGCCCTCATTTAGCTACAATTAAAGTTGATTTACTCACCGCAGAATCTCGTCAAACCAGTACTCAGCCATTTATTAATTATTGGCGCGAAAGTACTGGAATTGTTGCCAGAGCAAAATCTATTTCCTTTAAAGAGCCTGTTATTGGCCCTAGTGGTAAAGCCATTGAAATTAGGTTGAGTGGCGATGATTTTTCTCAATTATCACAAGCCTCTGTTGATTTACAATCTTGGTTAGCTGGCTACGAAGGGGTTGATAATATTTTTGATGATTTACGCCCAGGTAAGCCAGAATTCTCAATGACACTAAAAGCTGGTGCATCAAGTTTAGGCATTGACGCACAAACAATTGCTAGTCAAATGCGTAGTGCTTTTCAAGGAACTAAAGTTTTAGAAACCAATGTAGGTTTAAATACATTTGAAGTGACAGTAAAGCTTGATGCCGCTTCAAGGGATGAATTTCAAGACTTTGATAGCTTCTCTATAATACACCCACAAACAAAAGCAATTATTCCCTTATCAAGTGTCGCTAATATTGAACCATCAAGAGGTTATGCACGAATTAGCCGAGTTAATAACCAAAGAAGTGTTACTGTGTATGGGGATATTGATGCAGATAAAAATAATACAAACAAAGTACTTGCTGATCTTCGTGCCCGCTGGTTACCGCAGTTTTATCAGCGTTATCCAACATTATCGCTGAATTTTGAAGGGGAAGTAAAAAATGCAGGCACAACTCAATTGTCTATGATGAAAGCTTTTGTAATGGGATTGTTTGGCGTCTTTGTAATATTATCATTTCAGTTTAAAAGTTACTTTGAACCTGTAGTGGTTTTAGTAGCTATTCCTTTAGCAATGATTGGCGTTATTTGGGGACATTTAGTGATGGGATTACAATTTACTATGCCGTCAATGATGGGATTTATTTCCTTGGCGGGTATTGTTGTTAATGACTCTATTCTATTAGTTGAATTTGTTAAGAAACATGTGAAAGTAGGATTAAACGTACATGAAGCCGCAGCAAAAGCGAGTCATGATCGTTTTAGAGCCGTATTACTCACATCAGTCACTACCATTGCGGGTATGACGCCCTTGTTATTTGAAACCAGTACACAAGCGCAAATTTTGATTCCTTTAGCAACCAGTATCGTTTTTGGCATCGCTACGTCTACCTTGTTAGTACTTTTTGTTATTCCATGTTTGTACTGCGTTTTGGACGATTTTGGTATTGCTAAAGCGAATGTCCATGAACCTGTTGAACGAGAATTAATAGAAAACAATATAAACTATTAAAAAATAGGGAAAGAAAATGTTCTTTAAGAAAAAATATTTACTTGCCATGCCATTGTTAGCTTTAACGATGGCCAACTTTGTCTTTGCACATGATACTGACAACTTGAATATAAATAACTCCAAAGCTGTAAGTGATAAGGCTAAAGAAGCTAGCCTAAAGTCAGTGATGCAAGGTCTATTAACTGATACTCAACAATTAACAGAAGCAATGCTTAAAGAAGACTTTACGCGGATTGCGATTAGTGCCAAAAATATCGCGGAACATCCAAAGCCCAGTATGGCTATTCGTAAGAAAATCATGAAGGCTATGGGGCCTGATATGATTCAGTTCAAAGCCAATGATGGGATTGTGCATAATGCCGCTATGAATATAGTGATTAATGCTGAACAGAAAAATATCAAAGAAATAGGGGAGCAGTTTAATCAAATGATTGGTGGATGTGTATCTTGTCATAGCGCATTTAAAAATAAAGTATCGGCTCTCTTTAAATAATTAAAAAAGTTAACAAATAGTTAAAATGTTTTTAGAAAAATAGGGTTATTCCTATTGCAATAGCCATAGTAATAAAATGTTCTTAAAATAACCTATTACTATGGCTAATAAGGCGCACAAAATTTAATTCGCTCATGATATACTTGAAATAATTCATCTTTGTATAGAAAAATATTCATGTTACCCCGTATTGATCATCAAACGCAGCTTTCTCCTCTTTATGAACGTTTTATCTCTTCACTCAAAAGTAATAATTTTACTGGTGATGTAAATGCTAGTTACAGTGCTCGTTTAGCTGTTGCTACTGACAACAGTGTTTATCAGCAATTACCCACATTGGTAATTCATCCGAGAACTCAGCAAGATATTACCGTATTAGCTAAAACGGCCAGTGAAGATCAATATTCAGATATTACCTTTAGTGCTCGTGGCGGTGGTACGGGCACTAATGGACAAAGTTTAACGCCAGGTATTATTGTTGACTTGTCAAAGTACATGAATAAAGTACTTGAAATTAATATTGAAGAGAAATGGGTAAAAGTAGAAGCAGGTGTTGTTAAAGATCAGCTGAATGATTATTTACGCCCCCATGGTTTTTTCTTTGCTCCTGATTTATCAACCTCAAATCGCGCAACCGTTGGTGGTATGATTAATACTGATGCTTCAGGACAGGGCTCACTGGTGTATGGAAAAACCTCTAATCATGTTTTAGCACTTGAATCAGTTTTAGCAAATGGTGACATACTCAGCACAGAACCTATGACGATTGCTCAAGCAGAATTATTAGCAAAAGAAGAAACGAGTCATGGCCAAATAGTTAAACAAGTGCTGGAATCTAGTGTTGGTAATCGTCAACTGATTTTGGAAAAATTTCCTCGTTTAAACCGATTTCTAACGGGGTATGATTTAGAGAACGTATTACAAAATGATGAAAAAACTTTTGATTTAAGCCGTTTAATTACAGGCTCTGAAGGCTCATTAGCATTTGTTTGTCAGGCAAAACTTAACATAACGCCTGTTAGCCCAGCTAAAACCCTAATCAACATTAAATATGATAGTTTTGATTCAGCGCTTCGTCATTCTCCTTTTTTAGTTAAAGCTAAAGCAACCTCTGTTGAAACAATTGATAGCAAAGTATTAAATCTAGCTAAGCAAGATATTATTTGGAATAGCGTAAGTGATTTAATTACTGATGTGCCTGATAAGATAATGGATGGCATCAATATTGTTGAATTTAATGGCACTACTGTTGAAGCATTAGCGGATCAAGTTGCACTACTAACAAAAGGCCTAGATGAAACCATTGCTAGTGACAATACGGGTGGTGTTATCGGTTATCAAGTGACTTCTGATTTAGCCAGCATAAATAAATTATATGCGATGCGTAAAAAAGCAGTAGGGCTATTAGGAAACACTGACGGTAGTCAAAAGCCGTTAGCCTTTGCTGAAGATACTGCCGTTCCTCCTGAAAATTTAGCAGATTTTATTGATGAGTTTCGTCAGTTACTTGATGGCTACAACTTACATTACGGCATGTTTGGTCATGTTGATGCGGGTGTTTTGCATGTACGTCCGGCACTTGATATGTGCGATCCTGAACAAGAAAAATTATTAAGAACTTTATCAGATGAAGTGGTGAAACTTACTGCAAAGTATGGTGGCCTGATGTGGGGAGAGCACGGTAAAGGTTACCGCTCTGAATACGGCCCTGAGTTTTTTGGTGAGCAATTATTTGCCGAGCTGAGAAAAATTAAAGGGGCATTTGATCCATTAAATAAAATGAATCCAGGTAAAATTTGTACTCCTATTGAGTCTACCGATCAGCTTGTTAGTGTTGATAGCACTAAACGTGGCTTTTATGACAGACAAATACCTGTGACGGTTAAAGAGTCTTTTACTGCGGCGATGGATTGTAATGGCAATGGTTTATGCTTTAATTATGACGCAAATAGCCCTATGTGCCCGTCGAGCAAAATCACCAAAGATAGACGCCACTCACCAAAAGGGCGAGCAGGCTTAATGCGTGAATGGTTACGATTGCTAGAAAAGCAGGGCGTAGATATTTTATCGCTTGAGCAAGATGTTAATAACTGGACCGTTAAAAGACTACTTGATACCAGTATTGCTAAATTTAAAGTAACTTTTTTAAGTAAAGAAGAAAATAAAGATGATTTTTCTCATGAAGTGATGGAAGCAATGCAAGGGTGTTTGGCATGTAAAGCTTGTGCTAGTCAATGCCCAATCAAAGTTGATGTGCCAGACTTTAGAAGTCGCTTTATTAATCTTTATCATTCTCGTTATCCAAGACCGTTAAAAGATCATGTGGTCGCTAATGTTGAACTTTTAGCTCCATTTATGGCAAAAGCACCAAAGCTCATTAACAATATTTTAAGTTTAAAAGCTTACAATTCCTTATCTGAAAAAACTATTGGTTATGTTGATACACCATTACTGAGTGTTCCAACATTGAAAACCCAAACGAAGAAAGCAGGATACTCAGGCTTTGATCTTACCAAGTTACAGTACTTAACAGATAAGCAACGTGAAGGTTATGTATTAATCGTGCAAGACCCTTTCACTTCATTTTATGATGCTAATACGGTAGAAAGTATGATGGCATTAATTAGAAAATTAGGTTTAGAGCCTATTCTATTGCCATTTAAACCTAACGGTAAAGCTCAGCACGTAAAAGGCTTTCTTTCTCGTTTTGCTAAAACAGCTAAATCTAGTAGTGACTTTTTAAATCAAATTGCACAATTAAATATACCAATGGTGGGAATGGATGCCTCTATGGTTCTTTGTTATCGCGATGAGTATACAAAAATTTTAGGCGATAAACGCGGCAGTTTTAATGTGTTACTAGCTCATGAATGGTTATTGTCGTTTATTAAAACAAATGCCAAGTCAAACCTTAACGAACAGACTGATGTAAGTGAGCAATTAAAATCTTTTAAACTATTTGCTCATTGCACTGAAAAAACAGCTTTAGTGAATAGTGAAAATGAATGGTTATCAATTTTTAATCATTTTGGGTTAACGTTAGAAAAAGTAAGTGTTGGCTGTTGTGGTATGGCGGGGACTTACGGTCATGAAAAAGTTAACTTAGACAACTCAAAAGGTTTGTTTGATTTAAGCTGGCAGCCGAAATTAGCAGAACTTGATAGTACGCAAATATTAGCTACGGGCTTCTCTTGTCGTTCACAAGTAAAACGACTCACTGAATTAAAAGCAAGACACCCAGTTGAAGCATTGCTTTCTGTATTGACCTAGTTTTGATGTAATTTTGATGTAGCTCAAGTAATAGATAATCTGACAGGCGTATAGTTTCTTATAGTATTATTTTAATAGGATTTTATTATGACGGAACAAAATTTAATTAAGCTATTGAAGGTTTGTATTACTATTGGGCTATGTTTATTATTGTTAGGAATTTATTTTCATAATTTCAGTGAGTATATGGAATCACTTGGGGTTACTGGAATTATTATCAGTGCTGTTTGTATTGCTTTAGGATTGATTTTTTCATTGCCTACTAAAATGTATTTAACCTTTCTTTTGGTTAAGCGAGAAGCTGATTTAAAAGCGGCTGAAAAAGAAAAACAATCTACTTCAGAAGAAAAAATGCCACAAGCAGAATAAAAATTATTAGAGAAAGTGAGAATTATGTCACTTTTATCTTTTTTGATGTAGAGCATAATAGGCTAAATCATAGTTTCATTTGATATAATTAGCTATATCTCACTATAAAGCGTTATTTGCCCTACATATTCCCTCAATATCGTGTAAAATCATCCTCATTTTTTACTATTAAAACCAGTCCCGTTTTAGAGGAAGTCATGAGTTTAGATACCACTGTCATAGATAGCATCGTAGCACAGGCCGAAGTTGCCATTGCCGATGCCACCGATCCAAGTGCGCTTGATCAAGTGCGCGTTAACTTTTTAGGGAAAAAAGGCCTATTTACTGAGCAAATGAAAGGCTTAGGTAAGTTACCTAAAGAAGAAAAACCTAAAATGGGGCAAGTTATTAATATTGCCAAACAAGCGGTACAAAAGCTATTAACAGCTCGTGGAGAGCTATTACGTGCTGAAGAAATCTCTCAAAAGCTTGCTGCTGAATCTATCGATGTTACTTTACCTGGGCGTGGTACTACCTTAGGTGGTCTACATCCTGTTTCTCGTACTATTGCTCGTATAGAAAGTTTCTTTGGTGATTTAGGCTTTGAAGTTAAAGCAGGTCCAGAAGTTGAAGATGATTATCACAACTTTGATGCTTTGAATATTCCTGAGCACCATCCCGCTCGCCAAGATCATGATACGTTCTATTTTAACCCTAAATTAGTGTTGCGTACGCAAACATCAGGTGTACAAATTCGAACAATGGAAGTTGAAAAGCCACCACTTCGTATTATCTCACCGGGTAAAGTTTATCGTAATGATTACGATCAAACACATACGCCAATGTTTCATCAAGTTGAAGGCTTGATGGTAGATAAAGATGTGAGTTTTACTCACCTAAAAGGTATTTTGCATGATTTCTTACATCACTTCTTTGAAGAAGAAGTAGAAATTCGCTTCCGTCCTTCATATTTCCCTTTTACTGAACCGTCAGCAGAAGTGGATATTATGGGCAAAAATGGTAAGTGGTTAGAAGTACTTGGTTGTGGCATGGTTCACCCTAACGTGCTTAAAGGTGTAGGTATAGATCCAGAGGTTTATACTGGCTTTGCTTTTGGTATGGGTGTAGAACGTCTAACTATGCTGCGTTATGGCGTAAATGATTTACGTGCATTCTTTGAAAATGATCTTCGCTTCTTAAAACAGTTCAAGTAGGAAACCACAAATGAAATTTAGTGAATCTTGGTTACGTGAGTGGGTAAATCCTGCATTATCATCTGATGACTTAGCGCATCAAATAACTATGGCTGGTCTCGAAGTAGACGGCGTAGACCCTGTTGCTGGCGAATTTAGCAATGTTATTGTTGGTGAAGTTGTTGAATGTGGCCCTCATCCTGATGCGGACAAACTGCAAGTAACAAAAATAAGCCTTGGCGAATATAGCTCTGCCCATGTTGAAAAAGGTCAGTTAGTTGATATCGTCTGTGGCGCTAAAAACTGTCGTTTAGGTCTAAAAGTAGCTGTAGCTACTGTTGGTGCTGTGCTACCGGGTGATTTTAAAATTAAAAAAGCCAAATTACGTGGTGTCGTGTCAAATGGCATGCTGTGTAGTGAATCTGAAATTGGTTTAAGTGATAGTTCAGACGGCATTATGGAATTAGCACAAGATGCACCTTTAGGTACTTGTGTACGTGAATACTTAGATTTAGATGATGTGACCATTGACGTTGATTTAACAGCTAACCGTGGTGATTGTTTAGGCATTAAAGGTTTGGCTCGCGAAGTAGGCGTTTTAAACTCTCAATCTGTTAATGAAATTGATATTAAAGCCGTTGAACCAACGATTGATGACACTTTAGATATTACTATTGAAGCTGGTGAAGCGTGTCCTCGTTATTTAGGTCGTGTTATTAAAGGTATTAACCTTAATGCACAAACACCACTGTGGATGGTGGAAAAGCTACGCCGTTGTGGTACGCGTTCTATTGATCCTGTTGTTGATGTGACTAACTACGTGTTATTAGAGCTTGGGCATCCAATGCATGCGTTTGATTTGGCAAAAATTGACACCAGTATTAATGTTCGTTTTGCTAATACTAATGAAGAACTTACATTACTTGATGAAAAAGAAGTTAAGTTAAATAAAGAAACATTAGTTATTGCTGATAAGAACTCTACAGGTGAAGGTAAAGCGTTAGCCATTGCTGGCATTTTCGGTGGTTTACATTCGGGTGTTACCGCGGAAACTACTGATATCTTTTTAGAGAGCGCGTTTTTTGCCCCTTTAGCCATTCTTGGCAAAGCACGTCAATACGGTTTACATACTGATGCATCACATCGTTATGAACGTGGTATTGACCCTACATTGCAACATGATGCAATGGAACGTGCTACTGCACTGTTATTAGAGATTGCTGGCGGTGAAGCTGGACCAATTACTGAAGCAAAATCAGACGACAATATTCCGCAAACTAAAAATGTTAGCTTACGTCGTGAAAAGTTAGATTCGCGTATTGGTCATTTTATTGCGGATGAAAAAGTATCTGAAATATTAACGCGCCTTGGATTTGAAGTAACAGAGCAAGGTTCAGAAAGTGATAAGGTTTGGGATGTTATTGTTCCTGCTTACCGTTTTGATATTAAAATTGAAGTTGACTTAATTGAAGAAGTTGCGCGTATATTTGGCTATAACAATATCCCTAATATTTCACCAAAAGCAACATTGAAAATGGTGGCACAGCAAGAAGCGAATATTAGTGTTAGTAAATTGAAAAGTACATTGGTTAATCGTGATTATCAAGAAGCCATCACTTACAGTTTTGTAGATCCTAAAATACAAGGTTTGCTGCATCCTGATGAAGCAGTGATGACTTTACCTCATCCTATTTCTTCTGAAATGTCAGTAATGCGTTTAAGCTTATTTACTGGTTTATTACAATCAGTGGTATATAACCAAAATCGTCAACAAGCTAGAGTACGTTTATTTGAATGTGGTCTACGTTTTGTTCCTGATGAAACGGCTGAAAATGGTGTTCGTCAACAAAACATGATTGCTGGTGTTATTGGCGGCAACAGAAATGATGAACACTGGGGTATAGAAAAAGCAGCAACAGACTTTTATGATATTAAAGGGGATGTTGAAGCGCTACTTTCGTTAACTGCTGATGCGGAAAGTTATGAATTTTCACAAGCCGAAATTGCAGCATTACATCCAGGACAAACGGCAAAAATTACACGTAATGGTGTTTTGGTTGGCTATGTTGGTGCGTTACATCCTGAATTAGAACGAAAATTAGGACTTAACGGCAGAACATTAACTTTTGAACTATTGCTATCAGAAGTCTTAACGCAAAAAATACCAGAAGTGTCTGATATTTCTCGTTTTCCTGCAAACAGAAGAGACCTTGCAGTTGTTGTAAAAGAAGATGTTGATGCAAAAAATGTACTACAACTTATTGAAAAGGTTGGCGGAAGTTATTTAATTGATCTAAACTTGTTTGATGTATATCAAGGTCAAGGCGTTGAAGACGGTTACAAAAGTCTCGCGATTGCCTTAGTATTACAAGATAGAAATAAAACACTTGAAGATAAAGACATTACAGAAGTTATCGATCGAGTTGTTGAAGCCTTAAAAACTGAGTTAAATGCATCACTGAGGGACTAAGCAATGGCGCTTACCAAAGCAGAAGTAGCAGAACATTTATTTGAAAAAGTTGGGCTGAGCAAGCGCGACGCAAAAGAAATGGTTGAAATCTTTTTTGAAGATATTCGCGAAACTTTAGAGAGCGGTGAACAGGTTAAGCTTTCTGGTTTTGGTAATTTCGATTTGCGCGTTAAAAGCGAACGTCCTGGACGTAACCCAAAAACAGGTGAAGATATTCCAATTTCTGCGCGTAAGGTTGTTACTTTTAGACCCGGACAGAAACTGAAAAGCCGTGTTGAAGACGGGAATAGCGACTAATATAAATGTTGTGAAATCTACTATTAAGCTGAATGACTTATTGTTCAGCTAATAGCTTTTTATTCTCTAGATAATGGTATTTCAGTAAACTGAAATTAAAAAAGCCCGCTCAGTAATGTGCGGGCTTTTTATTTTTATGAAGAAGATTAAAATAATAAGTTAATTTTTGTTATATAAACCTAGAACAACTTATCATTTATTAACTAAAATTATATTTTAGGAATACGAATCTTACGTTCTTCACTTTGACGATAAATAACTAAAGTCTTACCAATCACTTGTACTTTTGTTGCTTGAGTTTCGCGACAAATGGCTTCTACAATTAAGCCTTTCGTTTCTCTATCATCTGTTGGAATTTTTACTTTTATTAATTCATGGTGATTAAGTGAGTAATCTATTTCAGCGACAACAGCTTCAGTTAAGCCATTATTTCCTAATAAAACAATAGGTTTTAGTGAGTGAGCAACACCTTTTAGGTATTGAATTTGTTTTTTATTTAAGTTCATTAATAAATTTCGATAGTTGGTAACTTGAATTATCGCTATTTTACCCTTATCTAACTCCTAATATCTATAAATAGTCGAAAATAAACATGGCAAATAAAAAACATACAGCAAGTTCGCAGCGTTGGCTTGATGAGCACTTTGAAGATGAATATGTTAAAAAAGCTAAAAAACTAGGTTTACGCTCTCGCGCAGTGTTCAAAATTGAAGAAATAAATAATAAAGATAAATTAATTAAACCGGGAATGAAGGTTGTTGATTTAGGTGCGGCTCCAGGTGGTTGGTCTGAATATGCAGTTAAAGCCGTTGGAGACAAAGGGCAAGTTATAGCGTGTGATATTTTACCTATGGATGCTATTGCTGGCGTTGATTTTTTGGAAGGTGACTTTCGTGAAGAAGTTGTCCTTGATGCTTTACTTAATCGTATTAATGGAAAAAACATTGATGTTGTAATGTCTGACATGGCTGCAAATATGACAGGTAATGAAAGTGCTGATTCAGCGCGAAGCATGTATTTAGTAGAGTTAGCATTGGATATGTGTCATCAAGTATTAAAGCCTAATGGCTCTTTTGTTGTAAAAGTATTCCAAGGTGCTGGTTTTGAAGAATATATGAAAGCGGTGCGTGCTGTTTTTAAAAATGTTAAAACCCGTAAGCCTGAATCATCTCGAGCACGTTCTCGAGAAGTATATCTTGTTGCTACTAACTTTAAATAAGCGTTTAGTGTGCAAGTTTATTGGTTAAAATGTTACCAGTTGTAAATTGTGATTAAAGTTAAATAGCTACTACCCTTGAATTATAGTAGATTAGTCACAATAACGTTTACAATATTATATTAATAAGTTTATCAACCCCAAAGAGGTCATGAAGTTGAGTGATATGGCAAAAAATATTATTTTATGGTTAGTTATAGCCGTTGTTTTAATGTCTGTTTTTCAGAGCTTTTCTCCTAATACAGCCACTGAAAATGAAACAGACTATACACGATTTATCACCGATGTTCGCCAAGGACAAATTCGAGATGCAAGTGTTGATAGAAATGGTGTAATTACTGGTGAAAAACGAAGTGGTGAAAGCTATAAAACTGTTATTCCAGGTGGATATGATAGTGACTTGATTAATGACTTAGTGAAACAGGGAGTTCGTGCAAAAGGCAAGCTTCCAGAAGAAACTAGTTTCTTAACCACTATTTTTGTTTCGTGGTTCCCTATGATTTTACTGATTGGCGTGTGGATTTTCTTTATGCGTCAAATGCAAGGCGGTGGCGGTAAAGGCGCCATGTCTTTTGGTAAGTCTAAAGCACGTCAATTAAGTGAAGAACAAATAAAAACAACATTTGCTGATGTTGCTGGTTGTGACGAAGCTAAAGAAGATGTAGCTGAGCTAGTTGATTATTTAAGAGAACCTACTAAATTTCAAAAGTTAGGTGGTCGTATTCCATCAGGTATTTTATTAGTTGGTCAACCAGGTACTGGTAAAACATTATTAGCTAAAGCCATTGCAGGTGAAGCAAAAGTACCATTTTTTACTATTTCAGGTTCAGATTTTGTTGAAATGTTTGTTGGTGTAGGTGCTTCACGCGTTAGAGATATGTTTGAGCAAGCCAAAAAAGCGGCTCCTTGTATTATCTTTATCGATGAAATTGATGCCGTAGGTCGACAGCGTGGTGCAGGTATGGGTGGTGGTCACGATGAACGTGAGCAAACATTGAACCAAATGCTAGTAGAAATGGATGGTTTTGAAGGTAATGAAGGCGTTATTGTTATTGCTGCAACTAACCGCCCTGATGTATTAGATCCAGCTTTACTTAGACCAGGTCGTTTTGACCGTCAAGTTACCGTAGGATTACCGGATATTCGTGGTCGTGAACAAATACTAAAAGTTCATATGCGTAAAGTACCTTTAGGTGATGATGTAAAAGCAGAAGTTATAGCACGTGGTACACCTGGTTTCTCAGGTGCAGATCTAGCTAACTTAGTTAACGAAGCTGCATTATGCTCTGCACGTACATCACGTCGTGTTGTTAGCATGAATGAATTTGATAAAGCTAAAGATAAAATCATGATGGGTTCTGAACGCAAATCTATGGTGATGTCTGAATCTGAAAAAGAAATGACTGCTTATCATGAAGCTGGTCATGCATTGATTGGTCGATTAGTGCCAGATCATGATCCAGTTTATAAAGTCAGTATTATTCCTCGTGGTCGCGCACTTGGTGTAACTATGTATTTACCAGAACAAGATAGATTTAGTCATTCTAAGCAACATTTAGAAAGTAATATCTCTTCTTTATATGGTGGTCGTATTGCCGAAGAAGTAATTTACGGTAGTGACAAAGTATCAACAGGTGCATCAAATGATATTGAACGAGCCACTAATATTGCCCGTAAAATGGTTACGCAATGGGGTCTTTCTGAAAAATTAGGTCCTATGCTTTTTGCTGAAGAAGAAGGTGAAGTGTTTTTAGGTCGTACCTCGTCTAAGTCACTGCATATGTCTGACGAAACAGCTAATCTAATTGATGAAGAGATCAAAAATGTTGTTACTCGTAACTATGATCGTGCGGAAAAAATCATTAATGACAACATAGATATTCTTCACGCAATGAAAGACGCATTGATGAAATATGAAACTATTGATGCATTGCAAATAGATGACTTGATGGCAAGAACTGATGTTCGTAAACCAGCAGGTTGGGATGACAGTGGTTCAAACTCAAGTAGTAATTCAAGTAATGGTGATAATAGTTCAGCTAAAAAAGAAGACACTGCTCAAGATAAACCAAATCCTGACTTATCTGAGCCAAGTGGTGAAACACCAAATAAGTAGTTAGATTACTTCACCGTAAGTCGTGATAATCACTTATACATAAAACCTCGATGTCTTTTAAAGTATCGAGGTTTTATTTTATTAAATTTATTGTAAATCAGCGCTAAAATACAAAACTATGTCAAAAATAATACAAAATGAAAATTTCACGACAGAATTGACTGACTTAAATAAAGTTCAGGTGATGGGAATTTTAAACGTTACGCCAGATTCATTTTCCGATGGTGGAAAGTTTAACTGCTTTGATAATGCGTTAAAGCAAGTTGAAAGTATGATTGTCAATGGTGTTGATATTATTGACATTGGAGGCGAATCAACACGTCCTGGTGCAGTAGATGTTAACGTTCAAGATGAGATATCTCGTGTTATTCCATTACTTAAAGCGATTAAATCACGGTTTGATATTAATGTGTCTATTGATACATCAAAAGCAGAAGTGATGAGTGAAGCAATTACTTATGGCGCTGATATGATTAATGATGTTCGTGCTCTTCAAAATGAAGGTTGCGTTGATGTTGTCGTGCAAAGTGAGGTTGCTATTTGCCTTATGCATATGCAAGGTATGCCTCGTACGATGCAAGAAAACCCTCAATATAATCACATTATTAATGATATAATAAAATTCTTTAAAGAGCGTATTCATTGCTGTGAGCAAAAAGGCATTAATAAAAATCGTTTAGTATTAGATCCTGGTTTTGGTTTTGGCAAAACATTAGCACATAATTATGAAGTACTAGCGAAGTTTTCTCAATTTAGTACCTTGGGGTTACCTGTTCTAGCTGGCATATCACGAAAATCAATGATAGGTAACTTATTGAATAGAGATGTTGATGAACGTTTAGCCGGTAGTTTGACCGCTGCAATTATTGCCGTTCAACAAGGCGCTCAAATTATCCGAGTACATGATGTACAAGAAAGTGCTGATGCCGTGAATATTTTAAAAGCAGTTGCTCAATATAAAACAGAATAGATTATTCGTGCGTGTTCATAATACGTGCGGTACAAAAACATTAAAGTGAAATACTTTTATCAGATATTAAAGGAAGAAAAATATGTCTAATCGTAAATATTTTGGTACCGATGGTGTGCGTGGCTTAGTAGGAGAATATCCAATTACGCCTGAGTTTGTTATGAAACTAGGCTATGCCGCAGGAAAAGTATTAGCGGCTCAAGGTACTAAAAAAGTCCTTATTGGTAAAGATACACGTATATCTGGTTATATGCTTGAATCTGCACTTGAAGCTGGTTTTTCTGCTGCTGGTATTGATATTGGTTTATTAGGGCCTATGCCTACGCCAGGCATTGCTTACTTAACTAAAACATTTCGAGCAGAAGCGGGTATTGTCATTAGTGCTTCTCATAATCCTTTTTATGATAATGGTATTAAATTTTTCTCACAAGATGGTCAAAAATTACCTGATGAGGTCGAAATAGCGATAGAAGCTGAGTTAGACAAACCTATGGGCTGTGTAAAATCAGATCATCTAGGGAAGGCAAACCGTGTGGGAGATGCAGCAGGGCGTTATATTGAATTTTGTAAGAGTAACTTCCCAAGTCAATTATCATTACAACACTTAACGATCGTTGTTGATTGTGCTCACGGTGCTACTTACCATATTGCACCAGATGTATTTCGAGAGTTAGGAGCTAATGTAATAGAAGTTGGTACTTCACCTAATGGCACTAATATTAATGACGGTTGTGGTGCTACTTCAACTGATATGATGAAAGCTGCCGTATTAGAGAATAAAGCCGATTTAGGTATAGCACTTGACGGTGATGGTGACCGATTGATGATGGTTGATCACACAGGTCATGTAATTGATGGTGATGAAGCGGTTTACATTATTGCCTGTAATGATTTGAAGTCTGGTAATTTACAAGGTGGCGTTGTTGGTACATTGATGAGTAATATGGGACTTGAATTAGCTTTAGAAAAGCTTGATATACCTTTTGCTCGCAGTAATGTTGGCGATAGATATGTTATGCAAATGTTAAGAGAAAAAGGTTGGAGCTTAGGCGCTGAGAATTCTGGCCATATCATTAACCTGAATCACACGTCTACAGGCGATGGCATTATAGCTGCACTCAATGTATTAACGGCTGTTTGTCAGCGTAAAAAGTCATTGTTTGAATTACGAGAAGGGATGACCATGCTACCTCAAATACTTGTGAATGTACGTTTCTCTGGTGGTGGCGATCCAGTCAATGATCCAAGTGTAAAAGCTTGCGTAGATAAAGTAAGTAACTTACTGTCTGGACGAGGAAGAGTGCTGTTACGTAAATCAGGAACAGAGCCGCTAATTCGAGTCATGGTAGAAGGCCCTGAAGTTGAGGAAGTAACTCGTTTAGCTAATGAAATTGCTGATTCAGTAAAATTAGCGAGTTAAAAGCGCGATAGTTTTAATTTTAGTGTTGGAAAAAACAGCACTTAAGCAAGATATTAACGAGATAATAGATTGATTTTAACTTATTACTTGTAAGTTAATCTTATGTTAGTTAATATCTCGCGGCTTTATTTTACAATGTTTTGAAGAATGGCAAGGGGAATGAAAATGGCTAGACGTGCAATCGTTGCTGCTAATTGGAAAATGAATGGCGGCTTAGCGTTAGTTAACACGATAGTTAGTGGTTTAACATCAGTTAAACTTCAAGACAATGTTGATGTTGTTATTTGCCCAAGCTTTCCTTTTCTATCTGAACTTACTTCTCAGATAACAGAAAATAAGTTAAATGAAGCAATTCATGTGGGTGCTCAAAATGTGAGTGCACATGAAAGCGGAGCTTACACTGGTGAAATTTCTACGCAAATGTTGCAGGAATTATCAGTGAAATTTGTTATCATTGGCCACTCAGAACGTAGAAGCTATTATAACGAAACCTCTGTTGAAGTTGCTGACAAGATCAGTGCTACGCTTAAGGCAGGTTTAACACCTATTTTGTGTATAGGTGAAAGTGAATCTGAGCGAGCTGAAGAGCAAACTGAAAAAGTATTAGCCTCGCAATTACAACCAGTAATTGATGAAGTTGGTATTGAAAGTTTTGCTAACATTGTTATCGCTTATGAGCCCGTTTGGGCTATTGGTACTGGTAAAACAGCATCAAGCGAGATGGCACAAGAAACACATAAGTTTATTCGCCAGTTTTTAGCAAAAGCTAATGCTAATGTGGCGGCTAAAATATCTTTATTATACGGTGGTAGCGTGAACGCGTCGAACTGTGAAGAATTATTTGCACAAGCTGATATTGACGGTGGTCTTATTGGTGGTGCTAGTTTACAAGTTGAACAATTTAAACAAATCTGTTCAACAGCTAAAGGAAAGTAAAAATGTTGTATCAAGTTTTAATCGTTGCCTATGTACTTATTGCTTTGGCATTAATTGGTTTAGTGTTAATTCAGCAAGGTAAAGGGGCTGATATGGGCGCATCTTTTGGTGCAGGCTCTTCAGCAACTGTTTTTGGTTCAGGAGGTTCAGGTAACTTTTTAACTAAAGCGACAACTTGGTTAGCTGTAGGCTTCTTCGTAATTAGTTTAGTTTTAGGTAACTTAACTGCGAATAGAACTAAAGCAGTTGATGAATGGAATAATATTAGTGCTCCAGTAACTGAGCAAACCATTGCAACAGATGCAATTCCTGATGAGAGTGTAGAGTCGACTAGGAATAGTGATGTTCCTGCTGCTGATGCTCCTGCCGCTAACGATGGCGATGTGCCAAAGTAAGTTAGCTTACTGATTAAAATTATTTAGTATTGCGCGGATGTGGCGGAATTGGTAGACGCGCCAGCTTGAGGGGCTGGTGACTTAGGTCGTGGGGGTTCAAGTCCCCCCATCCGCACCACTAAATTGTTTTATAAAACAAGAGCTTATTTAAGCTCTTTTTTTATTTGGATCACCACCGGATCCATTTGAACTGTTTTTTAATATTTTTGATACTCTTTCTGCCATATCTGGTATTTCTTCACTCATCCACTTTCCATAATGCTTTTCTAGCATCGCTATTGAAGTATGACCCATTTGTTTTGCGATCCACCTTTCATTAACTCCAGCCGTAATTAACTGACTAGCAAAAGTATGTCGAGCTTGATTTGCGCCTCTATGTCTTATTTTTGCTTTTTCTAAATGCGTTTTAAAAAAGCCTTTGTTAAATGATTCACTACTGGACCAAAACGACTGATTGTTTGAGTTGATAAAAACAACTGTTACTTCTTCTTGTTCAATTGTTCTGTTATCAGCTTGAACCACGTCAACTGTAATTGGGGTTAATCTCTGGCTAATTTCTCGCTGCCTAAGTAGTGCATAATAAGCATCATCTAATAAATCTATAGTTCGGTTACTTCCATCGTTTTTAGTTGCCGCCCAAATATTGCTAACGATGCCTCGTCTAATAGTTACCTGGCGAGCATCAAGATCAATATCACTCCAAGATAAAGCCAATAATTCAGATATGCGCACACCAGACCAACAGGCAAATATAAAAGCATTTAATTCTGAGTTTCTGTATGTGTCAATATTGGAAAGTTTTATTATTTGATCTTTGGTAAATGGATCTGCATTGGTTGATTTTGCACGCTTTAAATTTTTAATATGATCCATCGGGTTAAATTCTATTAACCGATCAGCATGAGCACTGGAAAAACAACCGCGCAAAGGAATCAATACCTCGTTAATTGTTTTGTTTGCAAGCCCTGATAGCTCCATAACCATCCATTTTTTAATATCTGATTGAGTTACATCACTTATGCGATCGTTTTCAAATTTAGGCCTGATGTGATTATCTATGCGGTATTTATGCGCTCTATATGTACTTGTGCGATCTTTTGCTAAAGATAACGCTAAAAAATCATTAAGCAAGTCGCCAATTTTGGGGATAACAATAGTTTTGCTAAAAAGACTCGCTCTTTTAGAGTCGGGGAAGTGTTGGCGATAATCAAATTTGTCGGTTGCTATTTCATGTAAAATTGCACGTCGTTTATTGTCTGAAAACTTAATGTTTGCCTTTGTAACCTTTACCCCTTTCAGGCTTTCTAAACAACGCACAGACCGATAATAAAATGATATTCTTATGCAATTCCCGTGGAGCGATACTCCAGAGAATTGCTTACAGTATTCCTTTAACTCATCCAGTTTTTTCAAGTCCATGTTCACACCATTCATTAAACCGTTCCCAATGATACATAAAGCCACCTGATGGATCTTTTATGTAATGATAACCTTCTACAAATTTTCCTGTTTTTCTTCTGCCGTCAAGTTGATCGCGTGTAATACCTTTTACTTCGAACGCTCTGGTATGGCACCAACCTAACTTAATTACGTTACTTTTGCTCATAATTAATCCTTTTTACTCCGTGGGGGTCGTGGTCCCTGTTCAGGACTTGAACCCATGTTCTTTATTTTATTAAACTCTACTTTAAAAATTAATGTTGCTTAACTTGCTGAACAATTGGTAAATCGCCTTTTTCGTTTAATACTCCTTGGCAAAAATCACGTACAAATTCGTGACCCTCATTCTTAATGAGCGTACCAAGCGTTAGCGATGCAACTGCTGTTATGTATTCCTTGTATTCTTCATTACTCAGCTTTTGAACCAACTCTGAATTAAAAGTATTAGCTAGTGACTCATTAACCTTTTTACTAAAATTACTCTTGGGCATTATTCATTCCTTTTTCTGTTTAAGTTTACTTTTGCATTAATAGAGATAAATACAGCTAACAATCTCTATTAAGTCTCGTTTTGTTCGTTGTGCCAAGGCCTAGTTGTTTATGCTAAAGATAATTCCCTCTAGATTTTAAAAACCTTTATTTTGTTCATTAAAATTGTTGAAGCTTCATTGGCTTGATTTTCGTTAGCAAAAATCCATTCAGTGATAATTTTTCCTTCAGAATTCTTGAAGGCTAAATTTTTTTTATCTACTTCAAATGTTGCTATGAAATTCATATTTATAGGAGCGTATTTTTTATGTCTAACCCACATTTTCTTTCCTGCTAAAATAACTACATGGCATATGTGTGCATTGAGTAATAGCCTGACTAACTTTTATGTTGAGTACTTCTGCCATTTGCTCAACGGGTAAAATTTGTGGTTTTGCAAAATCCAGCGCTTTTGATCGTCAGTTAATAAAGGTTTGCCTCGTTTTTTTAATAAGTTCATTATGCTGCTACCTTGATGTTTATTTCGGTGAACGCTTCACGAATTGCATGAACAACGCGTTCAAGATAAATATACTCACCGTTTTTACAAGTGGGTAAGTCAGTCCACCATTCACAACCAATAATTTCATTGCAAAGTTCATTACCTCTGTCAGTGTGCAGAAACGATTCTTCGTTTTGGCAATAAAGCTCTACGCTATTCCAGTGCTTAAGCGCATCTTCTTTATCAAAATCACCTTCGCGCCTATTTTTTATAATAGCTCTTTTAAGCCACCTATCTAAGTTGTCATAATCAGTAACTTCTGAGTTAATTCCACGACTAAAGCAATTGACCAGATAGGGATTGTTACAACTTAAAAAGAACGCCATAACGCCTTTACTACCACAACCGCCCCAATAAGCTGACCAAGACTCGCTAGAAGTCTCCATTGTAATCTTGCCCTGACCAATACCTATATCTTCCACGAATACATGTAACGAGTCTAAACTCTCAACTTCGGTGATTTGTAACTTGGTGACTTTTGATTGTTCAACTTTCATTACGCAGCTCTCCCTAATACAATTTTTCTATCTAATGATGAACGCTCAAAATCAATATATTCAGTTCTATTAAAATGAGTTGGTGAAAATTCAACAAAACAGCTTGAGAAATTAACACCAGGCTTTTGTGTTTTACCGTCAATATCTAAAAACGGGTAACGGCCATCTGGCACAAAAACACGACTAGCTTTGTTATTGATTAAATCTCGCCACCAGCCAGTCGTTCTTTCCCATGGCAATAACATCACACTGGTAACGCCTTGTTTGCTGTACTTATGACATTCATTTATAAAAGCAAACTTGTTATCAAATGGAGGGTTACACCAAGCTGCAGTTGGCCTGAATGGATGACGAACTGTTTCAATGTTCGTTACCTTTTTTTCAATTTGAGATAATCGATGTTTCCAATCTACATTGAATGAGTTTTCTTCGGGACTGATAAAATTAGCGCATTTAGCAGTTTGTTTTTCTGCACAAACATCAAGCATAAATGCATAGCCGGTTAATAAAGCTGCGTGATTATTGCAGCGCCAAGTAGTACCCCAACGGTTTTTTTCGTTAGCTTTTGAAGTGCTTTTTACTAAGATAGCCATTATTCACACTCCAACATCATTAAATCTTCTGAATGAACTACGTTACCGTTACGCTTAAATTTACGTAGTAAATCACCCATAACCTCCAAGGTTTCAGCTTTAGGTTTAATGCCTGTTCGTGGTGTTGGAGAGCGTGCTGGTTCACCATCTTCATTAAGCATATAAAGCGCACCGATACCTTCATCAGTTGAATACCATATAGGTATTTGCTTTTCTGCCCCATCTTCATTAAGGGCTTCACATAGAAGAGGGTAGATAATTAAGTTGTCACCGTTTTTCTTATAAACTTTTTGAAAGCGTATTTCGTCAACTTCACGAATTAGCTCGTCAATTTTTTTATCTTTAACGGTTAAGTCATGGCGATAATTTTTTACTGCTAATTTGGTTTGCACTTTTTCAGCTTGAAGAGTGGCAATAGTCGCTTGGTACTTTTTAATCTTTTCACGAATTTGCTTAGGTGAGCCGATTGCTTTATAGCTGGCGATGGTAATTAAAGCATCATCTAGCTTGTTTTTATGTTGCTGTTCTTGGCGCAATGCTTGGTTGAGCTGCTGCATGTGCTTTTCTGCGTTAGCGCGAACCAGTTCCGCTTTCTTGTTGAAATCTTTTTCTTTAGCTTCATCACGTTTTCGTGCTTCCAATAATTGTTCGTTTTGGGCAGTAATATCATTAATACGGCCTGTTAATGTTTTAATTTGAAGATTTAGAAAACTATTTTCTTCAGCTAAATTATTAGCCATACTTAATGTTTTTTGTACATCTTCATTATCTGCATGATAAGAGGCAATTAACTGCTCGATTGCTTGCTCTAACGGTAATGCTTGCTCTGTTTGTTGTTCTGCTAATTGAGTATTCATATCTTCCACCAAAGATTGAGTAAAGCGCTGGTATCGTTTACCAGCGCAATAATTAGTTATGCTGCTTTTAAAACTTCTCTTGAACCGTTGCTGCTAACTTCAGATACAACGTCATTAGCTTCAAGTTGGTCCATAATTCGAGCTGCTCGGTTGTAACCAATGCGGAACTTACGTTGAATTGATGAGATAGAAGCACGACGAGTTTCTGTTACAAATTCAACGGCATCGTCATAAAGTGATTCAGGTGCGTATTCATTTTCATCATTAGAAGGTTGTGATGTTTTAGTTTCATCTGTTGGTGGTTGATCATCACCTATACTTTCTTCGCTTTGATCAAAGAAGGTTTTAAGTGTGTCGCAATGAGCAACTATCAATTCAAGCTCTACCGCTTCGTGATGTAAATTAAAGTCATTTACATCATTCAATGATTCATGATCATCAATATCGAACGTTGATTTAATTTGTTTTATTTTGAATTTTTCAGTTAGCGTGAAGGCTAAGCCATCTTTAGATAAGTTAATTTGCTTAACTTCGTAACCAGACTCTAAAAGCTCTTTGATATTATCAAGCGGATAATCACCTTTGAAACGGGCGATATCTTTATCTTTATTAGCTAAAACCAATAAGTCACCAGCGTTAAACCCTGCGAAAGTTAAACCGTTCAAGCGTTCCTGGTCGTCATTTAAGCTTTCCAATAGATTGGTGGTTAATGAGTTTGATATGCCACTACAATGCAAAGTGGTTGTTTCAAGTGAGCCCAATAACTGACAAAGCATACCAATAGCGCGTTTGGCGAAATCTTCTTTTGCATCAACGATAAATTTTTCAGACTTGGTGTGATAGTAAGCGCTGAAATAAGCGGTTTCAGGCAATACTTTGCCGCAATATTCAGCGAGAACACTTGATACCATACCTTCAGTTAGTAACTGGATAGCCTCTTCATCACCAATTAAATCAACATATTCATCAAGTGTTGCTTGAACTCTTCGGGTTGCTTCTTCGTTTATTGCTGACATAGGAAGTTTTTTCCAGCTAAAAACGAAATTGACTTTATAGCCATTACTTAATTTAACTAATGGTTCATCAGGGTAAAAGCCAAACTTAGCCGATTGGCTTTCGAGTAAAGGCGCAAATAACATACCTTCAGCTTCAACAATTTTTTCCTCAAGGATGGCTAACGTTGGTAATTCTGTTGCAAATACGTGAATGTTTTTCATTGTTTAATCCTGTAATAAATTAAGGGTGGCGACTTCTGCCGGAGAACAAAAGCCGCCTGGTGGTCGTTAAGCTGCTTGGCTATCTAATGATTTCAGTGCGCCAAAATAAACGTCCATACACGCCTTGGTGTCAGCCATAGCAGAATGAGCATCAACTAATTCTTTACCCGTATAATGACGATAAGCATCAACTAACTTAGGTTGTTTGCCACCTATATCAGCTCTAGCCATTCTCATTGCACAATGATGATCTTCTTTTACTGCCCATTTATCTTGAGCTGCTTCATCTAAATAACGCTTTGCTGCAATACGGATGATTCGTTGATCAAAGGTTTTATTGAAAGCAACACGTTCAGCATCACCGCGCATAGCTAAAAACATTTCTAAGGCTAACTTTTCTGGAATACCAACAGCTAAAGCTTTCTCAGTAGTGATACCGTGAATTGCAGCAACTTCATCAGGGATTACCCAGCCATCAGGCTTGATAATAACGTCCATGCTTTGAACGACTTTTTTAGTTACCGAATCAACTAGTACTGCGCCAAGTTGAACCAAATGTGGTTGGTTTTCGCTGCCTGACGGTTCTTTCCAAACAGGTAGTCCAGTAGTTTCTGTATCGTAACCAAGTAGTAATGTATTCATTTTTATTCTCACTTAATAATTTTGTTAGGGTTGGGTTAAGCTGCTTCGCTATCAGCGTTGATAATATTTACTTCGTTACGTTCGGTATCATCGCGAACTACTTCACGGCTAATTTCATTACCTTCGTAGTAGTTTTCTTTAGCATCTTCTTCGCTAAATGCTTCGACTTCATAAACTGTATAGCCGCGCGAATAACCGGACCATTCAACCTGTACGGTGAATTTTTTTGTGCTAGGAACGTCAGCGAATGTTTTAGCTAAACGGCTTGTTACTGAATTGCTAGATTTAAGAGGAGCGGCTTCCTTGCCTTCGCTAGTTAACGATTCTTTAATGACTGGCTTATCTGCTACGACTTGTTTAGCTAATGAAAGGGCGGTTGCTTGAGCGGCTTCGGCTTGCTCTGCTTCCACTTTCGCTCGTTCTTCATCACGAATAGCCTGTGCTTCGAGTTCAAGCTTTTCTGCTGCTTCACGTTCAGCTTCGGCTTTCGCATCAGCTTCCATTTGCGCTTTTTCTGCGGCTTTTCGCTCTGCTTCTGCTAGTTCATGTTCAGCAATGCGTGATTTAATCAAATTGGTTAGATCGTCACTGTCTTTGAAGATGATTTGAACGTAATCGTTAAATAAGAACTTATGCTCACCGGCTAACTCAGTTAATGAATTCAAGTTAGTGCGAACTAGTTCAGATATTTCAGATATTTCAATTTTTACTCTAGCTAATTCAGTGTCTACAGCGTTTTGTAATGATTCAACAGTACGTTTACCTTTCATTACACCGTCAAAATCAGCAATAACTTGCGTAATTTGTACACCGTTAAGGTTTTTACTGGTGGTGATAAGTAGCTCACTAAATTCAGTTTTTGCCTTGAATGAAATATCATTGCGAATTTCATCTTTACGGCTTTTTACCAATTTACTTAGTGTTAAGCGTTTTTGGCGCATTTCTTCTTTAAGCTCATCAATAGTTGAGAATAAAGCTTTTATGTCTGCTGTATCGGATAGAGCGCGTTCTTTTACTGCTTCAAGCTCCTTTTCACCAGATGAGAAAAACTTAACTGCTTTGTCAGCATTAACGAAATCTTGATCACTTTGTAAGTCAGTATTAACCGACTGAATAAATGCTAAAGCTGTGCTTTTATACTCAACCAGGTTACTGTTGCTAACGTTTCCTATTAACGATATTTCAAGTTTTGGTAGCGCTTGTAATTCTTGCGCTACAACCTTTTCTTCTTTAGCTACTATTTCATGATTAGCTAAATCGCTAGCAAATTGCTTCCAGCCTGCAATTAGTTGCGCCCTACGCTCTGGTATGGATACATAAATCATTGACACTGCATTTTCTTCAGTACCATCAGAACAAGTGAATAACACTTCATTAACGCTTGTAACAATAGCTTGATGCTCTAATTGCCAGTAATGACTAGGACCTAAAATATTATTAGAAACGTTTTCAGCTAAAGTTTTATTGAAAAGCTTATGCTCCCAATTCAATTGACCATCTTCTCGTTGACCATCTAAGCTAGCTAATAACGGCAGTCCTTCTACATCATTACTTATAACTATTGGTGAGAAGTCTTGAAACTCTTCTAGCTCAATAAAAGCTCTTGCTGCTTCTTCAGCTGCATGTCCTTTGTCGAATAATTCTTGTGTAAACTCGTCAACCGAAGTTATCCAACCTTTTTTATGATCAAGCAATTGGTTTCGAGTGAAGTGCTTTGAGTCACCCATCATCATAGGGGCTTCACTAGCTGTAAAGTGAGATAAGCGAACCTCTAACCACTCTTTCGTACCTTGAACTAAATTTAATATTTTCATTATGCTGCTACCTTAATATTGCGAAGCGTTGCTTCTTTTTCTGGTGAAATTGACAAGCCTTTTTTATTGATAAATCCTAAAAT
This sequence comes from uncultured Colwellia sp., assembly GCA_913061365.1. Classification (GTDB taxonomy): domain Bacteria; phylum Pseudomonadota; class Gammaproteobacteria; order Enterobacterales; family Alteromonadaceae; genus Colwellia. The sequence continues at coordinate 4,974 of CAJXUT010000009.1, read as the reverse complement.
TTGTTCTGCGGTTTGCTTGCCTGATTCAATAGCTTTGATGCCACGTTCATATATTTCAGTTAACTTTTCGTTTTCAGAGGATTCTATTTTTTCGATAGGATTAACTTCTTTTTCACCTACGAAAAGCTCCTTACCTTCCATTTCTTCAGCTGTTGGCTCTTGGCCGATTTCAGGCCATGCTTTACGTAATGCTTGTGCTTCACAACATTTAGCAAGTTGACCATGAGGGCGTTTTTTCCACATAGCATTAGGGCAATCAGATTGGGCTTTCATTGTGGCGTAATTCTCAAGCCAGTATTCTTTAGCTGAAAATTTAACTATGCGATCACCTATCATTTTGTAAACGGTGTATTTGCACCACTCAGGATAGCGAACGGTTATGCTTTTGTTGGCGTTGTAAGCATCAGTAAAAGTTGCTTCGATAGTCTTGCCAAATTCTGGTTCATCAGCTCCGGCATAATCACCACTTCTTGATGCTTGGATGCGATAAAGACCAACGCCAGGCATAGGAACATCGCGCCACTCTTTATTGCCTGTTTGTGGGTTTTTTACTTGCATAGGCACAAGATGAATAGGCTTCATCATGATATCTAGCTCACGCGCTTCACAATAGTCCCAAGCGAGCATTACTGATTCAGGTTTGCTTGAAGGATAAAGCGTATTACAAAGAACACTCCAAACTGCTTGGCTAATACCGCGCTCAACTAAATATGTATTTTGTTGTTCCCAAGTTAATACTTGAGTATCTTGCTGGTTTTGATTAGACATTACGCTGCACTCCTTACTTGAGCTTTACTTTTATAGTTATCACGACTAAAACCTTCATCACGCATGCTAATCACAGCCATTTCTTCGGCTTTGGTTTGATTAACAGCTTGAACCTCATATTCAACTGCAAAGTTTTTTGAGCTTTTAGGTAAAAAGGTAACGGAAAAACTTTTCATTAGTGCGCTCCTTGCATTGCAACTTTAGAAGGAGTAACACAATAAATATGCTTCAAAAGGGCGTTTAACTTAAGGTTAGCTCTTTGGCTATTTAAATCGATTGTGCGATTAATGTTGTTTTCCATTGCTACGCAACAGAACAAATCACCATGAAACGCTGTGCTGATCTTAATTCCTGCTCGTCTTGCGGCAGCAGTAGCACTAGCAATTTTATCTAAGGTGCTATTTATATTTGCTGTTGATGAAACCATGATATACTCCGGTTGTTTGCGACAGCTCATTGAGCTATCTGGTTAATGGCCTTCTCCACCACGATGAAGGCCGTTTTCTTTTCTACTTCATTTGAACGAGATTCCCACTCGATTGATGTTAAGTGTCTGGTTGCTTTTGATTCTGCTACTGGTTTTCTAACTTCTTTAAGTCCTTACTAGGGCAGCTGCTCGCTACAAATTGCCTGCCCATATCGTAATTTCCGCAAAGAGCCAGTACGCGCCTAGTTCACCTTGCCCATCTACCACCTTAAAACTAAATTACTTACGGTAATCAATCGGGTATTTACCCCATGCGGCCTTTAGCAGTAGTTTTCCTCACTGCGCATACGTGGCATGGCTGAGCGCCTTCACATCTTCGGCTAACTATTCTTTCCCCTTACGGGTCGATGTAGAACATTCTTTACATTTACAGTTTGGTTGTAGTTTTACGGCATTGCGGCCGCTGTTAAATAGCATTCCTCAGTATCCTGGTTCATCAGCTAAGATTTTGCTGACTCTATACTCGGTTAGCTTACACCCCGATTAGAAGCTACCTTTTGCTTCATGCGAGTTCACTGCTAACTTCATTCACTAATTCCGATTACGAATTTGATTACGACACACTAGGTTGTTGTCTGCATCATTACGCTTATCTTCGTAAGTGGAGCATATGCTATACACCGCGATTCTTTACTAGCGGCTAAGCCGCCTCTTTATTCATCTCTAACGCCACATGACTTATGACTTTTTTTAAATAATTTTTTAGTGCTATGTGTTTTTTTGTGTCGGCATCTCTTGATATCGATAATTCACAAAGTATGTCTGCAGTGTTTTGACGATCCTCGTCAATGGCTTTGCAAATAACATCTGATAAATTCAGCATGCCGTTACTAAAATCCCCTTGGCTTTTATCAAACAAATCAACTAAAGCCTGCTTGTTTACTTTGGCTTCCGCTTGGTTTGTAATTCTAGTTGTTATGCAACAGTTCATCTTTAAGACCTACTAAGTGGATTATTGTCCAGATAGTGTGATGATAGTCTATTTTGAGGGGGTGTCAAGCTTTTATGGATTATTTTCCATTATTTTTCGATAGGTTTATTGTTTGAGCAATTGATAGTAAGAATTGTTCGTTATCTATACTTATTATTGATTGTATGGCGATAAGGTGTGCAGCTGATAGCTGATCATCAAGGAAGTATGCCATCGGAATATTAAGTTCTTGGCATATTAATTGTAGTTGCCAGGTGTAGTGATTTTTACCATTTCTCATATTAGAAATAGTACCTCTGGCTAAACCTGTTTTATTGGCGAGCGATTCTACCGTAACATTTTGCATCTGCATTATGTCCGTTATTTTCTTCGCTAAAACAGAATTGGCACCCATAACCATTATGTACTCGCCTTACGTGGTAAATGCAATGCGCGGTCAAACTGTATGACCAATATCATTAAAACGGTCATCATCGACAATTAATTCATTTCTTGTTATTGATTTAATAAGTTGTTTATTGTCTACTTTGTTTCGTTATTTAACACGGAGCGTTGAAAAAGCTTGCACTTCATTGTTAATTGACTATAGTACACCTTTATGGACAATGATCCATTCATTTTAACTTAAGTAAGGATTTATCATGAGTAACATTAATGTTTTAGCAGTTGGCAATGGCAATGGCGATGATGAGAAAGATAAAAAATAAGTATTAACTTTATAGGGAAATAAAATGAACGGATGGGCAGATATTACAGCATTGGTAACATATAACTATTTTATTACTATGTCTGTGTTTGGTGTAGGTCTTGCCTATTCGTTAAGGGATAAAAAATTAGCGCTTTATTTTTTTATTATCTCTTTAGATTTTATATACACATCTACTATTCATGGTTATATAAAATCAATTGATCCAGAAAAGATTTATAGGTATTTGATATGGAGTTTTTCAGAGTTTTCTTTGATGACTATTGTTGTTTATCTATCGTTCGTAAAAAACCAAATAAATAAAACGCTATCGGTAGCTTTCAGTGTTCTTATCGCGATCAGCATGTTTGCTTTGCTATATCGTGTTGTAGACAGGCATATTTTTGATTTACCTCTTGCATACGAAATAATCACGACACTACCAAGGTTTAGTAACACTTTAAGAGTAATTATTGGTTATGTACCAATAATAGTTATGCTCTTGGCATTTTTTAAAAGGATATTTAATGAAAACTTTAGTAGTAGTGATGATGATAGTTCTTTTCATGCTCGCCATAATAGCGATCATAAAAGTAACAAAAAAGATGTTGCAGGAAAAAACATATAACTTTGATTTAAGTACTTCATTATTAATGAAGCAGCGAGATATTAGACGGATGCATATAGATAAAGCTGAAAAGATAGCGCGTTTAGCGGAGGTTGAATTGGAAGTTGAGAAGCATTTAGCTGATATTGAAACACATATAGCAAATGATATAGCTGAATCTAAATACCAAATTCTTTAGCTAATTGATGCATTTTAAACGCAAGGTTGTTGTTACCGAAAAGTAATGCTTCGTATTGTAATTTAAAAGCTCTAGCTTTGAATTCGCTACTGTCAGTGTTAGCACTTTCACAAAAGCTGTCAGTATGCCTATACGCAGCTTCTAATTTTTTTACGTCTAACTCAGCGTAACCACTATTCACATCTTCCGTGATCATTGATGTTAATGTGACATTAAACCCAACAGCTATGGCTGCAACTTTATCAATTGATGGGTTTAGTGTTTCCCCGTTCTTTGCTGCTTTGAGCATTTTTGAAATATAGCTATTATCAATGACTTTTTCACCAGATCTCTGATTAATGAGCTCCATTAAGGCCGTGGCATTTTTAATGTTGCTTTCGCTATATAACTTCAAAAAATTCTTTGTAAAAGCTTGACTTGGGTTCATGGTATCAGGCGTAAGTTGTGTGTCTATGGATTATAGTCCAGTAAACAAATAGATACCATACTGTTTATATATACAGTATTTTTATGTCAATAAATGTGAACTATTTATTGCATTTACCGTGTATTGGTTTATGATCCAATTTAATGGACGATTATCCATATCAGATCGTAGGTGCATAGTGAATACAAAAAGAAAAATTAAAAGTGAAGCGGTAAGGCTTATTAAACAAGCCAAAAAAGATAAAAAAATTCCTGAGATAGCAGCAGCTATTGTTTTTGAAAATAAAAAACAAAATATTAAAAATATTGAATCTTGGTTTTATAAAGTTGCTAGCGATGCAATCAATCCTTCGTTAGAGAGAAGTATGGATGTTGTAGAGTACTTTGAAAAGGCTGCAGCGTAATGCTTAGCCATTCTAACTATTGGTTATCGTACCTATCTGCTTGCTCTTGGTTGTATTGTTTGTTTATTTTTCTAATCAAGCTATCTGGCATGTTTGCGTGCATAAACGTTATGTATCGCTCAGCTTTATCTAGTTCGTCTTGGGTTTTTACTAGCATAAATCCCATGATTAAAAACAGGCAAAACCCCATAAGCAAAAAACCACCTGGTGAGAATATTTGCCCTTTAGCTGTTTTTGGTTTTTTCACTATATTTCACTTCCTTGTTGATAATAATCTTTTTGCAATATTAACAAAACCAAAACTAACCACAAGTAAAGGATGAGTTTGAAATGGATGATGCCGACAGAGCACAAAAAGAAACAGATCTAGAGTTAAGTTTAGCTTTACAAAACCGAGAGCAAGAACTCCCTGAAACTGTCTCTTATACACATCTGACGCTGCCGACGAAGAGGATAGTGTAGATCTC
>CAJXUT010000008.1 GCA_913061365.1 uncultured Colwellia sp. | reverse complement strand
CTCGTGGGCTCGGAGATGTGTATAAGAGACAGATATTTCTATTATCATTCCGGGTTTTAAAGTGCTTTTTTATCTTTTCTATTTCACTTTTCTTTAGTACTCGTCCAGCAACGGCTCGTGTACCTTTTAACTTTTTAATCATTTTAATGCGTGTATAACATTCAATATCAATGATTTTTTGTTGCCAACATTCACATGCAACGCTCTTAAGCGCTGAAAGGGAAAGATTTATTGTAGTATGAGCTTTGTTGTTATTAGTCTCAAAACGCATATATTGAAGTATTGCTATATGGTTTAATTCTGACCACTGACATTTGTCAAAATCGCGTGTTTTAAAATAAAAAGCACAAAAAATTGATATTCTTGAATGGTATGTGTTTACGCTGAATTTTGACTCTAGGGTCAACAGAAATGAATTTACTGGGTTATTTAGGTGAGTTTTAGAAAAAAGTTCCATTTATTTTGCCTTATTTTTGTTGAATCAACAATAAAGCAAAAAACTTGCCTTTTAACGATTTGGTGCCAATAAATGGACCAAACCGCTAAAAGTATAATTTTAACTGTTAATAACTTTCGTTATGTAAAAGTTAACTTTTTCGTAAGTCATTGTTTAAATAGAGTTTATTTTTATCTGTTTTTTTGTTAAATATTATTTACGTAAAATTTACGAATAGGGTAAAACTAGGTATTAAAGGTCGCAAAATATGCGGCCTTTTTTTATGCTGCCAAATGACGGAAAGCCTCTGCAACCTTGGGGTTGTGTACTTTTTCAGCGTATGCGGCGAGGTAAACTTCTGTAGGGTCTAAGCCGCTAATTTCAGCCATTTTATCTAAGATAGAATCATCAGGTATTGTATGCCCGTTTCTATATCTACTGAACGAAGTTCTTGTTATACCAAGTTTTTGAGAAGTCTTATTATCTGAAACTCCGTTGCAGACCTTATTCAATACGTCTTGTAGGTTCATTTTGTTTTACCTGATTGTTGTTGACTATTTAAGTTTAGTCCCATGTGACACCTTTTGCAACATGTGTAAGGGTGTGTTGACAAAGTGTTGTAAGGGGCTGTAACGTATTACTGCTTTCGCGGTACAAGCCGTTTTGCCTGATGTTGTTGACGCTCTTTAGTTCATTTCAGTCTATTGCCCGAAAGCAAAAATTAGTTCCTTGGCTCGGTGGGGCGTTGCAACAAACCACCGAGTATTTCTAAACAAGGTAATAATACTTTAAGGAATCTGAACAATGACTGAACAAATCGAACAACCTCATAAAATCAAAAACTTTGACGCAATAGCGCACGACAATATGATTCGTCGTATGGCTGCACAAGTAATCGAAAGTAACAAGTCAAATCAAGAAACCGTTAACCTTTACGTTTCATCATTCAAGCAAAAATTAAAAGCTCATAAAATCGAGCAAAACCAATTCAAAAAAACTCGTCGTAAACTAGATGGATTAACCGCTTTGGCTCGTCATTGTGCAACTGTGGCAGGGGTTTAATCGTGGCTATTTTAGGTGAGGCAGAAAAATACCTTTTACAACAATCATTGTATTGGATGAAAGAATCCAAAAAACCAGAGAGTATAACTGATTATCCTATGGGGTTGGCCCGTGGCTTTTCTGTTTCGTTTTCGGTTGTTGTAGGGTGGAATAATCCAATTTCAGAAAGATTACTTGAATTAGGTGAAAAAATTAGCCTTTCAGAAAGGAGGGTTTTGCCGTGAATCGCCTTGTGTTGTCTTTATTTTCAGGTATTGACCTATTCGGTAAAGGGTTTGTTAATAATAACTTTTGCGTTGTTAGTGCGGGTGATAAGTTTTTAGGCTCAGATATTAGAGATTTCAAACCGCCACAAGGTTTTTGTGATGGTGTAATCGGTGGCTCTCCTTGTCAGGATTTTAGCCGCCTAAATCGTAACCCTAAAGATTACAGTCTTGAGATGCTAAATCAATTTATTCGAGTTGTTACCAATGTTAAGCCGCTTTGGTTTTTGCATGAGAACGTTGTTGGTGTGCCTGAGTTCGTGGTTGATGGTTATCGTATACAGCGTTTTGAATTAGACCTTTCTTGGTTTAATCCTATAGCAAGTCGTAGAAGAATTTTTACTTTTGGTTTTAAGTGTGACGCGCCAGGTGAATATTTATTAAATCCAATCATCAAAAACAACCCGCCCACAACTCATCGTGCTGTGACTTGCCAGGATAGTTTATCTTTAAAAGAAATGGCACAAATACAAGGTTGTGATTTTGTTGGTGAGCTTGAGCACTTTTCCGTTAAAGGAAAAAAAACCGTTATTGGTAACGCTGTGCCATTGGTTATGAGTCAGTACTTGGCTGAAATTATAGATTTAGCGATTTACCAAAGTGTGACAACACCAGGTGAAAAGTGTAATTGTGGCTGCGGTCGAATCGTTAAAGGTAAGGCAAAACATGCCCATCAAAATTGCAGAAAAAAAGCCAGTCGTGCGGCGTTGAAATGTGACACACCGGTATGAGTAAATTAAATAATAAAATCACCAATAACGAGCGGCTACTAAAGCCGCTTTTTTTAGTTCCAGCAAAAGCGGCATTGCAAAAAGCTCAAGCAATGACGGCAGCATTAGAAATTATTGAGGCAGGAAAGCCCCGCGCAGCGGAAGCAAAAAGCGAAGCTTTGAAGCTTGTTAGTAATAGCCTAGTCAAGAGGTCCAAAAGTCCGACAGACTTTTTTGCTAGTTTGAATCAAGAAAAACGCCTTAAGCAAGGCAAGGCATTAAGAAAAAGAAAAACTAGTAATTTGGAACTCGCTAGAATCGAAAAAGAAAGTTTTAACGCTCGCTTGCATACTTGTCCTGAGCCATTGTCATTGCCAAGTAGAAAAACAATTTCACAAGCTCAGTATTTCTCATCATTGCCGAAAGTTGGTGCTATAGGTGATGAGACAAAAACAAATGTATATAACGTTGCGAGCGGTGATTTTGTGCGCACCATTAGCAAAGAAACAAAAACTTGTGTCCGCATGTATCATCAAGAGTGGTCGGGCAATTATCGTTTAGGGCTTGAAACGGGTGCATTAGGCTCAAAAAGTGCGCCACCATCGTCCGTTGGTACAAGGTTCACTGAAAACCTTACAAAAAGGGCTGTTAAAAGCATTTTAGAGAGTGGTGCTTATTTGTCAGCGTGTCGTGGTGGTTATACAACGTTTTTAACGTTGACGTTTGATAGTGAAGCGAGAAAAAGAGTATTAGAAATAGCCGCGATACCTAAAGGCAAAACACGAAAATATAAATGGGGTGTTGTTCGTTGTATTGATGGAATTCATGGTGATTACGGTCAAACAAATAACGAATTAGATATAGAAAAAGCTGAAAAATGCAAAGCGTATTTAAATGGTGTTGCTGCTAGTGGCCCTTGGTCAAGCGTTGAGTTTGAGCCAGTATCAACCATTGGTAAAGAAGTCAGTCGTTTTTTTGATGCAAGCCAAAAAAGATACCAAAACGGATGGAAGCCGCGATTTATCGAAATTCCTGCGCCTGAAAATTCTTGTGTTGACGTTGTTTACTCAAATAACACTCAAAAAATAAACTCTTCTTTACCTATGATTTGCCCTGAATACGTGGACCCGTTTTATAGTGATGGTGAAACATTTAATGTTGATAGCGAGTTAGACGAATTAGTTAGGTTTAATCCCCGTAAACATGGTTCAAGTGAATTCTTAGAAAATATCTATGGTGAATGTGAAAAAGCCGCCCCACTTGATTACATGTGGGTTGCTGAAATGCCAGAAAATGACAAAGGAGAAAAAAACCCGCATGTGCATGTAATGATGCGATGGAATGTTGAAAAACCTGTTTTTCGTGCGTGGGCTGAACGTTTAGAAAGTATCTGGGGGCATGGGTTCGCCAAGCTTGAAAGAATCAAAACGCCAGAAGCAGCAAGTAATTATTTACTAAAAGCCGTTGGTTATTTAGCAAAAGGCAACGCAAGCGACCAAGGTGAAATACGCGGTAATCGTTATAATATTTCTTCAAGTGCTCGCGCGCCTAAATGGGAATGTATCGGTGAATTTTACGCCGATAATTTCTTGGCTATTTTGGGCGAATTACGCGAAAAACTTCATCGTAAAAAAGCAACAATAAATGCAGAAACAATTGCTTGTACTCAGCAGCGAGCCAAGGAAAAAGGCTTGGTCGTTAAAATGACTAACGTTAATAAAATCAAAGAAAAGTTTACTGATAAACGTGCCGGTTATATTGAAAAATTAAAAGCACGTTTAGTTGATGGTGACAAAGCTATCAAATCAAGCAATGAGCAATTGCACGAATTACCTTTTATTAACGAATTTGCCATTAGTAATTTAAATGAAAAACAAGCAACTGATTTTATAGGGTGGGCGATGCGTTCGCGCTTTTGGTCGGGTGATGTAAAAACCAATCAATACAATCAATGGTCGGAATTAAAAGCCGCAACCATTGAAGCAGTAAAGGAAAATCGCCGATATTGGTATAACTATGCTGAATTACTGGAGACAAGTGAAATTACGTGGGTATGGGCTGAACAACGCAACCAGTACGAAATGGTTAGCGCAAACGATAATATTATGATTGATGAATTTGGTAGGCAATGGGAGCAGGTGGCGTAATGGGTGGTTGTTCTTCTAGGTCAACGACAGTTGATAATAGTACAAATAAAAAAGAAGTATCACTATCTTTTGATATGGAAGAAAAGCCATATAACAAGCCAAAAAATGACTTTGAAATGGCATTGAATGAGCTTGATAAAAACCAGACGATTGATAATTATCAGGTGCAATTAATTAAAAACGGCTTCACATCAAAAGCCCGGAAAAAGAACGGAAAAATAATCTTAAAGTTAAAAAATAAAAGGTGAAAAAATGAAAAATATAAATGTTTTATGGGCGACAGCAATGGGTGCTATCAGTGGCGCAATAATTTATGTAACAGGTCGTGAAGATGGTCAAAAAGAAGGTGTTGCCGAAGGGTTGGCAGTCGGTATTGATATTGGTCAAAACTTAGTTGATGAAAATGGCGAAAAAGCCGAAGTAAAAGTTGAAATAAACTAAATGAAAAACACTAATCTACTTTATGCTTTCGCCTTTGTATTTGCGCTTGGTGTAATAGTGGGCGGTGCTTTCTTTATATTATTTCAAAGTTATATTTTTATTATGGCTGTTTTTGGGTTTATTGCTTTTATGGCAAAAATACCACCAATGGTCGCAAAATTCCAAAAGTCGAATAAGGAGACTTAAACCATGTTACAAACTATATGTAGTTGTGGGCGAATTGCCGAAGTTCGGCATAGAAAAAACGGCAAGAAATTAGCGTATATCCATTGCGTTAATAAATGCGGCAGTCTTGTTAATACAGATGTAGCCAATGAGATTCAGGCGCAAGCAAAAGAAGATATTGGCGTTAAGGGTGAATTCTTTAAATCAATTCCGAATAATTCCAGTAAAAACACGCAAGACAAGCAAGCGGGTGATTTTAAGCCTGAGCAAAACGATTTACCTGAAAATTTGGAATCAGGCATTAAGGTTGAAAGTGAAGAATTCGAGACAGAATCACCAAAGCGAGGTGGTTTTTTAAAAATAGCACTAGGTGTTTTTGGTGCTGCTGTTTTTGGTGGTGGCGTTTATCAGTTAAGTAAATTAAAGGGGTAGATTTTGGAACAAGCCAGTGAAAATAATCAAAGCCGTGGCGTTTTGCGTTTGAAAAGGTCCGAAGAAGTTTCGAATATGATTTTGGAAAATTCCGAAAGCAATAATGACAGTATTCCCATGTATAGCGTGGATAATTCCGAATTAGACGATATTCTAGGCGAGGCAACCGCCACGCAAGCAGAAAGCGAGCAGAAAGAAAAAAGCGAGCATTCGAGCAATGAAGAGCAAGCACAAACAAAAGTTAGTGCTGAGCAAGCAATGGGTATTGCTATTGCGGGCCTCGGTCAAATAACAAAAATAGCCAGTGAGTTAACAGGTAAGGAAATTGTGATTGGTGAAATGCCGACCACTATTTTTGCTGTGTTAACTGCGCCGCTTATTCAAAAATACAAGCCTAAAATAAATGTAAACCCTGATGGTGTCGATTTGGATTCTTGGATTCCTGAAGTAATGGCTGCGGTCGGTGTTGGTGTTGCGGGTTTACCTATTTGGTTACAAGTCAATAATGAGAAAACAAGCGAGGTGATGACTAGTGGCGATAAATGCTAACACTGCGAGAAATGCAAAACACACAAGTGTTTGTTGTATGACGGGTGGCGGCAAAGGTGTTGCCATGAATGCGCTAGGCATTATCCCTGCAAAATATCCCGTTATTATTTTTGACCCGCATGGTGAATATAAAAAACTAGCAGGTCGCAAGGTTTATCAATATAAAACTCGCATGAACTTTGCAAAAATATTTCAAAAAGCATGGGCTACGGGTAAGCCGTTTATTTTGGCTTATACGCCAAAGTTAACGGGTAACAGTGAAAAAGAGCGTAAAAAATCATTGATTAAAGAGGCACATTGGTTTGGTTCGCTTGCGTGGGCTGCGGCTGATGGTAATCGTATTTTATACACTGTTTTTGAAGAGTTCGGCGAGTACTCAGAAAGCAACCAAAAAGATGAAAGTATCATTGGTAAAATTTGGACGGGTGGCCGTAAATTTGGCCTACGAGCTATTGCTATTTTTCAGCGTAGTGCAGAAGTGCCAAAAACTATTTGGAATAATTCACCTATTAAAGTGATAGGTGCTCAAGGCGGCTTAAATGACCAAAACCGCGTTATTAAAGAGTTAGGTTGTCGTGCTGTTGATGTCATTGATTTAGGTCATAGAAACGTCAAGCTTTCAATGTTTGCCGAACAGTTAGACGAAATAGTCAGAACAAAAGTACATTATCTTTACAGTGAGGCGGGTGGCACGTTTGAAAAAATGGCCGCTTATGTACCACAATCTAATTATTTAACTAAAAACTGGAGTGTTGAGCAAAAAGAAATTGATAAAAATGGCAGCTATAAAGTAGTAAGTTAGTATTTCCGAATAACCCTTTAAAACCGCGCAATTGCGCGGTTTTTTATTGCCTTGATTTTAAAAATGCAATTCCGAATCGTTTCCGAATACTTGTTGAATCAATTTGGAATCATTTGTTCTACTCAAAACCGATTTATACATTCATTTTTAATAAGGGTTCGACTATGAACTACAAAACTATTGGGCTATCTGCCCTTATTGCCGTTGCGGTATCTGGTGCGGTTGTTTACGCATCAAATAACGTTGACGCTGTTAAATTCTTAGGTGGTAAATAATATGCGCCATACTAATCAACAACTCGATAATGTTTCTATTGTATGGGCGGGTAAAACCACTATGCACATCGAAACGGGCGCGGTCTTATCTGATATCGTCTTAATGACCAATATGGATAATGACCAATTATTACAAGCACAATTAAAGCTTAATGGCGATGTAATTTACGATTTAACGGGTGAAGATTTACGCATGATTGAAGCGTACAAAAACCCTGATGCAATCGCGGCGGGTATTTTCATTGTGCCATTTGATGATTTAACAGGTCGCACAGAAGACGGTCAAAATCTAACGGGTCTTGTAACTACTGCACAAGATAAATTAACGCTTACCTTAAAAATTGCTGCCGCTACTGCACAGCAAACCAACGATGGTGATTCGCCAGAAATCGCGGGCTTTATTCGTCAACGTGGTCGATTAGAAATCGGTGGCGCTTTAGAGCAACGCGTTTATGTCCCGCGTAAATATGTACTTGATATTGATGCAAGCGCCACGGGTTTAAATAACTTTAGTACTTTTTCACGCGGTCCACGCATTCAGCGTATGCACATGAAAACAGCCAATATTACCAACTTAACGATTAAGCATAACCGCTTAGAACGTTGGAATATGAGTACAGCACAAAATGATTTGATGTTAAGTCGTTTTAAGCGAAACAAGCAAGCGGGCTACATGCACTTTGATGCTATCGCGTCTGGCTTTAACTTGATGGATTCATTACAAACGGCGGGTAAGTCTTTCGAGATAAAGCCAACAGTTAGTGCTGCGGGTAACATTCCTGTGTTATTTGAAGTGCTTGAAGCTGCTTAAGGGGTAACGCATGGAATCTATTGTTGAGAAATCACAAGAAGATAACGGCGGCTATTTTGATGCGTTCGTGGGCTTGGCTAATACTTATGTAAATGCCAAGTTTAGCGAATCTAGTCGTGAAACGATAAAGCCCGTCAATTATGCCAATGGCAATACTGACACAATCTACCAACCTGAACGCGGTGAAACGCAAGCAGGGGAGACAATTGTTGTTAACGACTCAATAAATATCAATTATAAAAAAATCGGCTTGTATTCAGCGATTGGTTTTGGTGGATTGTTGGTTGCGGGTGTTGTTTATAAGGCTGTCAAATAATGGGCGGCATGGCAAGCCTTACGGGTGGCGGTGGTTTATCTGCCGATATGGGTAGCTCTGCCACTTCGGGCGATGTTTACTCAACCACCAATGCAACGCAAGGCGGGTTAAATATCAACAAAGGCATATCAATGCCGCCGTGGGTCACGGGGCTTTCTGTTATCTCAATCGCGGTTATTGGTGGAATTTACGTGTGGAAGAAAAAGTAATAGCTGAAAAAATAACATTCGCCCAAGCTGCGCCATATTTATCAAAATCGGTTGGTGATGATGGTGTGGCACTTAAAAAGCAATGCGATAGCGGTATAGCTCAATGTTGGAGATTGCAAAAGGGTCAGGCTTATATGCTAACCCGCGCCGAAAACAAAGAGCTTGTTGTGTGTTGTTTTGAGGGTGAAAACTTGGGCGAAATTATTACAGGTGTTATTCAAGCCGTTAAAAATAGCGGCTTTTCTTCAATTCGTTTTCATACAAAACGACCCGCAATATTAAAATTAATCAGACAAGACTTTGAGTTTGTCGAGAGTATTTTTAGGAGAACCCTCTAATGGGCGGCAGTTCAAAAAGCGCAACAACCAATCAAACGTTAACGGAAACCAATAACGCCAGTAATGAATCGGGTGTACAGATAACGGCGAGTGATGGAAATTCACTTGTATTAACTGACCATGACGCAATCGCGTTAAGTTTTGGCGCAATAGAAGAAATCAGCTCGGACGCGCTAGAGTTTGCAGGTAATGCAAATGAGCGAGTCTCAACGATTAGTAATAAGGCGATTGATTCAGTCCAAGATTTAGCGACAGAAATTAAAACGGGTGATTTAAAAACAACTAAAACAATCTATTTAGCGGGTATTAGTATTGTGGGCGCGATAGTGCTTGCGGTCGTTGTTTCCTCAAATATGTCGAACGATAAAAAAAAGGCAGCTAAATAATGAAATTAACATTAGCGGGCTATGAAAAGAAAACCATAAATTCTAGCGGTGGTATTTTTACGGTAATAAGTCTTAGCGGCTCTGTTGAGCTTTCAGCTAAAGGGCTTGAAGATATACCACTGGAAACGAGCGACCAAATCAACATTGGTGATAGACCTAAAATAACATTGCAAAACATGACTAATGAGCAGGTCGTTATTGATTTTGTTATTACAAGTACAGCTATCGGTAAAAAAGCACAAGTAACACGCACTGAAATAATTAATACGTCACCTATCGAAGTGCATTTTGATGAAGCATTTACGATTGGTGCAGTTGCGCAACAAGGCGCTTGGACGGTTGCTACTTTATCAGCAATAACAAACACCCATAAACCACGTGTTGAATGCCTTCCTGATGTTGCTACTAAGTTATTTGATGCAGGTACACGCAAAAGTAACCGCATCAATATTCGAAGCGACCAATTCAATGGTGTTTCATTGGGTGGTGATAATACCGTTAGTGATTCAAGTGGTGGTTATCTTGATGTTGGAGTGGTGGATTACATGGACACGTCTGGAGAACTTTGGGCGTTTAATGCGGGCGGCTCAAGTGTTTTTGTCGATGTTTTGGAGTTAATTTAATGAGTAGCTCTTCGGTTTCACTTTCCGCAATAGATGCAAGGCACAGCATCGTTAATGTTGTTAATTTTGGCGCAAAAGCAAGCGGGAATTCAAAGGATAATACTGCCGCATTCGCAAGGGCGGTGGCGACTGGTTTATCGGTCTTTGTTCCTAAGCCAAAGGACGGTAATTATTACAAAGCCGATATTACGCTGCAAGATGACCAAACAATATTTGGTTATGGTGCAGAGGTTAGACCTGCAACAGTTATCGCGTTAAAGCATGGAAATAGGTCTGTTTCTGATGGGATAAATTACACTGGTAATGGAAAAACTGACATAGGTACGAATGTTATTGGTGTTAGTGCGTTAGGTAAGGTTGAAACAAAAACCCAAAACGTAACCATTAAAGATTTTAAGGGTGATGCTTATCAGCGTAATGAATGTGTTGATAGGCACCAAGGAAATCATTTAAGTAATTTTGTCATTAAAGACAATGTAACGGGTATAAATGAGGGTACGCGCTCAGAATACAATAAAACCGCGATAGGCTCTATTTTTGGCAATGATACAGGTTTGCGGATTAAAGGGGGTAATAATAATTATTCAGCCGTAACCGTTACCGATAACTTAACGGGGGTGCATTTGGTTGGCGGTGCCAATGATGCGCACGGTGTTTGTTCTGGTTTAACAATTAATCACAATACAGTAAATATTTTTACAGACAATATAACGGTTTCAGCTTTTAATTTTTCAGGCTGTGAGGTTTATGCAGGTGATATACATCTTTTAAATTCTAATGGCGTGACGTTTACGGGTTGCGAGCTGTCAATAGTTGAAATCAAAGAGGAAAATGCAAGATACTGTCATTTTGCCAGTTGTCATTTTGTTAGTTCTGTAACAGTTTCGCCAAATTACAACGGGACATTTTCAGAGGTCTATTATCATAATAGTAATATTTACAATGATGTAAATATGAAAAGACCTGTGTTTTTTCCTGAGGGTTCGTATTCGCTTGCCACGCTTGAAAATAACATGTTGAATATTGCGGCAGGGTCAGCGGTGAACGTGCTTGATACAGCCAAGCAGAATGCTATATCAGGAAACCCAGCCTTTGCTTGGCAGGGTTTTTTTTCTAGTGCCTCAAAAAAGTTTGACGGGACAAAGAAAACAAGGGTCGACGGTTCACTAATACATTTTACAGGTGAGGTTAACGTTGCAAGGGCAGGTTCATATCTTTTAGATGATGATATTAGTGTTGAGTTGTATTCGGCCATTCGCGGTGTTGTTGCTAAAGGGTTCTTGTCTAGGCAGTCAGATAATGGGTCGGGCGTTTATGTAAACGTGTATCGCTTTGATGCAAAGATAAAGCGGGAAAATGATGAATATGAGTTGCGCGTAGTAAATAAAACTTTAGGTACTGTGAATGTGTACCGCAACCAAAGCGGCGATTATGTTTGTTATTGTGAGGTTTGGGGGTGGTAATGAAACCTAGTCTTTATACAGTCACATTATTAATTTTACCAATAGGATATTTTTTTATGACTAAAAAACCTAAAAACGTTCGCAATAACAATCCGCTAAATATTAAAGAGTCGGCAGATTGGACGGGCGAACGCGCGCTAAATCTCGACCCAATTTTTGAAGAATTTCAAAGCCCTGAATACGGCTTTCGTGCAGGGTATATTATTTTGCTGCAATATTTAGAACGTGGCGATAATACGTTAAATGCAATTATCAATAAATGGGCTCCAAGTGGAACGGAAGAAAATAACCACACACAAGCTTATATTGATTACGTGTCGCATCCTGACCGCTTGCAATTATCACCGAATGAATATGTTAGCCCTGCAATGCTACCTGAATTAATGTTGCACATGTCAGTGTTTGAAGGTTCAAAGGGTGCGTTTACCATTGAGCAAGCGCGAGAAGGTGAGCGACTGGCAAAACAAGAAAGCTTTGTTATTGCTCGTCTACATCGTATGGGTGAAACTTCGGAGATGTTCACATAATGAAATATTTAAAAACCGCACTTGGGGCAATCGTTATTGCTTCAATGTGTGCAACGGCTATTTATCAATTAAAAGCGCATACCAAAGGAATTGTTGATAATGAATAAAGAAAAGCTATTGAACTCGAAAGTGGGGGCCGTGGCTGCGGTCGGTGTTTTGGGTGTTGTTGGTATTTGGTACACCAAGCGACAAGCGGCAAAAGCCGTTGAAACGGTCGGCGATGCACTAAACCCAGTCAGCCAAACCAATATTTTCAACCGTGGCGTTAACTCGGTTGTGCAAACATTAACAGGTAAAGAAAATCAAACATTAGGGGGGTGGATTTATGACATTACGCACTAAGATTATGACAACAGTATTTTTATTGATAGGGTTGTTACTGAGTGGATTGCAGAGTTGCTCTGGTACTTACAAAGTCGGTGATGTAAGTAAAGTTTATTGTAATTCAACGGATAAAGAGTTTAGAAAAGTAATAAAAACCACGCTTAAAAATCGCGGTGTTGATGTGGGTGTTGATTATTGTGCCACGTATAATTTAGTTGATGCTTTAATGGTGGTCAGGTAATGGATATATTTACACTTTTGGAATCAGCCTCTAGTATTGGGTTGACAGCACCCGCTGTGGTGGGGCTTGGTATTCTTCACCAAATTAACAAAAAGTTTAATCATTTTGATGTTCGGTTATCGGTTGTTGAGTCGGTGCAGTTAAGAAGAAAAGACGATTAAATAAGCCAATAACAAAAACCGCTATCTAGGCGGTTTTTTTATGTGTGACGTTACCAGGTTAATTAAGTTTAAAAAGGTAGCATTTCAATCGCTGTTCTTTGGGTTTTCTCTCCGCGCCTATCGTAAACAATCGTTGTATTAAGTGATGAATGTCCCATTAACCGTTGCACGGCTATTTTATCCGCGCCAACTTCTAGTAGTGTTGTGGCAAACGTTCTTCTTAGGTCGTGCGGTGTAAAATGCTCAATTCCAACCTCATCTATTATCTGATTAATAACAACGCCAACACCCATTGACGAGATGCGGGTTGTCGATACCTCGTTATTTTTATTAATGCTTGAGAATAACGCGCCGCTCTTCCTGTTTAAAGCGTTAAGCCAACTATTTACCGCATCAATAACAAAGCCTGATAAAAATATAGTTCGCGACTTATTCCCTTTGCCATGAACTAATACAGTGCCGTTTTTAATGTTGGCAATGTTAAGCAATATAATTTCACGCCGCCTAAGTCCTGCACCACAAGCAAGGGCAAAAAGGGCGTAGTTTCTTGTATTCCTTATGTCGCTATGATTCTTAAAGTAACATTTAATTTTTTCTATTTCACTGGCTTGCAATACACGCCCTGCGGCAGCACGAGTGCCTTTTAGCTTTTTAATCATCTTTATACGGGTGTAACATTCAATATCAATGATTTTCTGTTGCCAACACTCATAAGCAACACTTTTCAGTGCAGAGATAGTTAAATTGATTGTGGTGTGAGCTTTATCATTGTTTGTTTCATAGCGCATGTACTGAAGTATTGCTATGTGGTTTAATTCTGACCATTTGCACTCATCAAAATCGCGTGTTTTAAAGAAGAAATCACAAAAAATTGAGATACGGGAAAGGTAAGTATTGGCGCTAAATTTTGACTCTAACGTCAATAAAAAAGAGTTTACAGGGTTGTTTTGACAGTTATTTAAAAAAAGTTCCATTTATTTTGCCTTATTTTGTTGATACAACAACAAAGCAAAAACCTTGCCTTTTAGTGGTTTGGCAT
Organism: uncultured Colwellia sp.; assembly: GCA_913061365.1. Lineage (GTDB taxonomy): Bacteria > Pseudomonadota > Gammaproteobacteria > Enterobacterales > Alteromonadaceae > Colwellia. Next base: position 21,598 of record CAJXUT010000008.1, on the reverse strand, counting down.
GAAAAATCACACCAAACCCATAAAAGCAAATTTAACTGTTAATAACTTTCGTTATGTACACTTAATACTGCACGACCTGATGGATCGGCATTATCTTTAAAGCTTTCATCCCAAGCAAGTGCTTCTTCTGTACTACAAGCAACAGATTTACCGCCTATAACACAATCAGCAGCAGTTGCTAATGGGTATTTCTCTTCAAAAATAGTACGGTAGTAATAACCTTCTTTGTTATCAGGTGTATTCACTGGGAACCTGATATGCGCGTTTTCAAGCTGTTGATCAGTTACCAGTGATTCAACATGAGCTCTTAAGCCATCAATCCAAGAATAACCTACACCGTCAGAAAATTGCTCTTTTTGACGCCAAAGGATTTCTTTTGGTAAATAACCTTCAAAAGAATCACGTAAAATTGCTTTTTCCATTTTGCCGTTGCCACACATTTTATCTTCAGGATTGATGCGCATAGCAACATCCATAAAGTGTTTATCTAAAAATGGGACACGGGCTTCAATACCCCAAGCAGACATTGATTTGTTAGCGCGTAAACAATCAAACTTGTGTAAGCGATCTAATTTACGGTTTAACTCTTCATGAAATTCTTGTGCGTTAGGTGCTTTATGGAAGTATAAATAACCACCAAATATTTCATCTGCGCCTTCACCTGAAAGTACCATTTTAATACCCATGGCTTTAATTTTTCGTGCCATTAAGTACATAGGGGTAGATGCACGAATAGTCGTTACATCATATGTCTCTAAGTGATAGATAACTTCTTTAAGTGCATCAATACCTTCTTGTTCGGTGAAGATAACACTGTGATGAATAGTACCAATACTGTCAGCAACTGTTTGCGCTGCAACTAAATCTGGAGAGCCTTCTAAACCACAAGCAAACGAGTGAACTTTTGGCCACCAAGCTTCTGATAAATCATTTTCTTCAATACGACGAGCAGCAAATTTTTGTGTGATTGCAGAGATTAATGAAGAATCTAAGCCACCTGACAACAATACACCGTAAGGTACATCAGTCATTAAGTGACTTTTTACTGACTCTTCTAATGCTTCGCGAATTTTAGTTGTGCTGGTGGTGTTATCCTTAATCGCTGCGTAATCTTGCCAGTTACGTTTGTAATAACGTTGTAATTCACCAACACGGCTATCTAGAATATGCCCTGGAGGAAATTCACTTACTGTTTTACAAATAGGCATAAGTGCTTTCATTTCAGAGGCAACATAAAAGTTACCGTCAGCATCATAGCCTGTGTAAAGAGGAATAATACCCATGTGGTCACGAGCAACTAAATAAGAATTATCTGTTTCGTTGTATACAATAAAAGCAAACATGCCTTGTAATTTATCTACAAAGTCAACGCCATGTTCTTTATATAAAGGAAGTATAACTTCACAATCAGAAGCGGTTTTGAAATCAAAATCTACCGTTAATTCTGCTTCTAACGCTTTGTGGTTATATATTTCACCGTTTACGGCAAGTACATGAGTTTTGTCTTCATTATATAAAGGTTGAGCACCATGCTCTGTATCTACAATAGATAAACGTTCATGAACTAGTATTGCATTGTCGCTATTGTATATGCCTGACCAATCAGGACCACGGTGACGTAATAAGCGAGAACATTCTAAAGCGGTTGGACGAAGTGCTTGAGCACCTGTTTTTATATCTAGTATACCAAAGATCGAACACATTGAAGCGCTACTCCTTTAATTAATAGTAAGTCAAATTGTGAGATTAATTAGTGTAACAACACTAATTGTTAGCGACACTTTGCCAGTTCTACTATAAAAATCAACCATAATATTAACAATTAGTAAAATAATAAGTAATTAGCTTGTTTTATCAGCTGACGAACACTAAAAACTGAATATTTACTGTTCTTAAGATTATGTTAAGAAAACTTAAGTATCGTAATCGTTATCATCAATTTTAACCTTTAGCCGAAACTCGCATCTTGAAATGGCTTGGGTATAATTAATTATTCAATCAATTGTTTATATTAGGTATTCGTTTGCAATATTTATTAAAGAAATTTTCATATTTTATTTTTTCTCTATTTATGGTGATTAGTTTTGTGAGCCATAGTTATGAGCAAGAAAATGTCACCAGTCAAGTTGCTCTAGAACAAGCGTTAGCTGAACATGCAGGAGAAGTCATATATTTAGATTTTTGGGCCTCATGGTGTGGGCCATGTAGAAAATCATTCCCTTGGCTGAATAAAATCGAAGCAAAATATAAGCAACAAGGTTTTAGTGTGATTAGCGTTAATTTAGACGCAAACAAAGCGTTAGCGACTAAATTCCTGAGTGAAATGCCAGCTAATTTTACCGTTGTCTACGATCCTAAAGGAAAAATCGCAAAACACTTTAAAATACAGGGAATGCCCAGCAGCATGTTGATAGGAAGAGATGGCAAAATAAAATCTCGTCACACCGGTTTTTATACCAATAAAATCTCGTTATACCAGCAAGAAATAGAGCACTTACTTACCCCAATTGAAACAATCAAATAAGGCCGTTGATTATGAGAAAAAATATTAAATTAATATTAGTTGTTCCACTTATTGTTGTTGCCACTGGTTGCGCAAGTTTAGGTGTAGAGCCATGGGAGCGAGATTTGCTAGCCAGAGATGAAATGTCGTTAAATTCAACTCCTATAGATTCTTCTCTTGATGATCATATTTATTTTAGTAAGGAAGCATCAAGTGGTGGTAAAGGCTTTGGTGGCGGTGGTTGTGGCTGTAATTAATACACCTTTTAACTATACATCTCGGTATGCAACAGTAAACAACACGAAATAGACAGTAATTTATGAAACATAAAAATATAAATACCAATATTAAAGCGGCATTAACGCTTGCTACTGCGGCTTTGCTTGGTACAAGTAATGTATCTCAAGCAGAAACAGACTCTAATAGCGGAGTAGAAGAAAACACTTGGGAATTTGACAGTGCATTCTTATTTTATAGCGAAGCCGATAGAGTGAGTGCAGGGGAAGCTATTTTCAATGCTAAAAAAACCTTTGTTGGTGATGAAGTACTTAATTTAAAATTAACCATTGATGCCTTAACAGGGGCTTCAGCTAATGGCGCAGTAGCACAGCCTACAGTACAAACATTTACTCGACCTTCAGGTAACGGGCAATACACCGTTACTGCAGGTGATACGCCACTTGATGATACGTTTCAAGATACACGTGTTCAACTTAATGCCCAATGGACTCAAGCAATAGCACCAAATTACACTGCTAATGGTGGTGTTCATATATCAAAAGAATATGATTATTTATCGCTAGGTGTTAATGGTAATTTAGCTTTTGACTTTGATAGAAAAAACTCAACTATCTCAGCTGGCTTTAGTTACTTTCAAGATACCTTTACGCCTGAGGGAGGTCTTCCTCAAGCGTTAAGCTCTATGTTAATTGGTGATAGTAATTCAGCAACTTGGGATGATGATTTTGCTAATACACGTATTGGAGCAGATGATACTAAAACCACTACCGAAGTTTTATTAGGCTTTACACAAGTTATTAATCGAAGAATGATTACTCAGTTTAATTACTCTTACGCAACAGTAGATGGCTATTTAACTGACCCATTTAAAGTGATATCAGTTGTTGACGGTGTGAGTGGTCTTACTCAAGATAATATATATGAGTCTCGTCCTGATTCTAGAGTTAAACAAAGTCTTTATGCTCAAGCTCTTTATCACTTTGATAGCACAGTTCTTGATGTTTCTTATCGCTATATGTGGGATGACTGGAAAATTGATTCACATACTATTGATACGCGTTTTAGAATTCCACTAGGTGATGCATTTGGTACGCAAAGTTATTTGCAACCACATTTTAGATTCTATCAACAAAGTGCGGCAGAGTTTTATCAGCCATTTTTAATTGATGGTGCTGCTTTACCCACTTATGCTAGCGCAGATTATCGTATAGGTGAAATGTCTACGTTTACAGTCGGCTTAAAATACGGTTTGTTAGTTAATAACGGTCATGACTTATCATTTAGATTGGAATATTATCGTCAAGCTCCTACGGATGCAGGTTTTGAAGCACCGGGCGCGCTCAAAGAATTAGATCTTTACCCAACTATTGATGCTATTATTGCCCAAGTTACATACTCTTTCTAATTTTCTGATGAGAAATACTTGAATACAGGTAGATCAATACAGCTAGTAAAGAATAAAGACAGCTATGGCATAACATTTACGGCCATGGCAAGTCCTTGTGAGGTCATAATACAAACTTCTGACAAGCAATTAGCAACGACGCTTGGTAATACGCTTGCAACAGAAGTTTGGCGTATTGAAGATAAATATAGCCGATATAATCAACATAGTATTTGCAGTGCTATTAATAACAATGCGACAAAGCCAGTTACTATCGATGAAGAAACCTATTTATTACTAAACTTTGCTGAACAATGCTATCAATTAAGTGATGGCTTGTTTGATATCAGCTCTGGTGTACTTAGAAAAGTCTGGTCTTTTCATGGTAACAAAAGCCGATATGATGATTTTCCAATAGAAGAACAAGTTAATGATGCTTTAGCATGTGTTGGTTGGCAAAAAATTCACTTTGATCAAAAACAAATAACTTTAGCAAAAGGAATGGAAATTGATTTTGGTGGTATAGGTAAAGAATATGCGGTTGACCGCGCTATTATCCTTGCAAAACAGTTAACTGATAGTCCTGTATTAGTTAATTTAGGTGGCGATTTAGCTGTAACTTGTGCTCGTGGCAACAACGAACCTTGGCAAGTAGCCATTGAACACCCAGACAATACCGACAACAACCATACAGATATGATTATTTCGTTAAATTCAGGTGCACTGGCAACTAGCGGTGATGCTCGTCGATTTCTTATTCATGAGGGTAAACGATATAGCCATATTTTGAATGCAAAAACAGGCTGGCCAATTAATGAAGCACCACGATCAATTACTGTTGTTGCACCTCAATGTATTCAAGCAGGAATACTCGCAACACTTGCTTTACTTCAAGGCGCTCATGCGGAGCAATTTTTAGAGCAACAAGACATTAAATTTTGGGCTAGAAGATAAGTATACCCATGAAAACAGTAAGCAAGAGGTAGCAGTGATATGAGAATATTATTAGTTGAAGATGATTTACCACTGGCTAGCGCTTTGCAGGTATCATTAAAAAGTGAAGGGTTTGTAGTTAATCATGTAAATCAAGGCAAAGTCGCATTAAATGCCTTATCTGCACCCGATCAAGATATGATTATTTTGGATTTAGGCTTACCTGATATCGATGGGCTTGAGGTGTTAAATCAATTGCGTAAGCAAAAATCATCATTGCCAGTTATCATTTTAACCGCACGCGACTCACTTGAAAGTAAAATTAAAGGGCTTGATTATGGCGCTGATGATTACCTAGTTAAGCCTTTTGAGATACAAGAATTGATGGCGAGATTACGAGTTATTGAACGTAGATTAGGCACTGCTAGCTCTGCACTTATTTGTGTGGGACAAGTTAAGCTAGATACCTTTGCTCATAAAGTATTTGTCGGTGGTGATAACGCAGATACTGAAATAGAATGCCATTTTTCTAAAAAGGAGTTTATGGTGTTAAAAGCGTTGATGGAAAATGCAGGCCGTATACTATCTCGGGAACAAATTGAGTCAAAGCTATACCATTGGGGTGAAGAAGTATTGAGTAATGCTGTTGAAGTTCATATTCATAAATTAAGAAAAAATTTACCTGATAAATTTATTCAAAATGTACGTGGTGTTGGCTACATTATTAATAATTCATATTAAGTAATGAGTACTAAGCTTTGAGCATTCGCCGCTATTTGGTTCTAACCCTCTTTTCTGTATTAACATTAATTACCTTTATTGCTGCTATTCAGGGCTATAAAGTGAGTATGTCACGAGCTGAAAAGCAGTTCGATCAACAGTTAATTGATATTGCTCAAACGTTAATGGCTGTTCAAACGACAACGAGCAAAATAGGGCAAGTAACACAGGTAGCGCAGCAAGGTAGTTTTGCTTTTCAAGTTTGGAAAAATAACACTTTAATCATTAAAAGTAATAATGCACCCGATCACCTTATTATTGCCCCTGAATTATCTAATAACCATTTAAATAAAGAGTTTATTTTCTTTTCAGAGGTAAATTTTTTAAATAATCGTTGGCGTGTTGTTACTTTATCTAATGAACAAGATGATCAAAATTATCCATCTATCAGCGTAATTGTTGCACAACCGCTACAAACTCAATTTGCCTTAGCTCAAGATCTTATCCTAGCAGCAGTAACACCTATGATTATTGCAATAGTTATTCTATCTTTTCTAATTTATCTCATTATCACGCAAGGTTTAAAGCCGTTACATCAACTACGTACAGAGCTTGGGCAACGTAATACCAATGATTTTAGTCCCCTAAATTTAGCGGTTAATAACACTGAATTGGCTGATATTGTTATAACCTTAAATCAGCTATTCTCCCGTTTAGCTACTGCATTTCAACGGGAAAGGCATTTTGCAGAAGATGCTGCCCATGAGTTAAAAACACCACTTAGTGTGCTGAAAATTAACGTTCATAACATCACACAGGATTTTTCCACGCATTTATCTTCAAAAGACTTAGCTGTTACGGCAAATGATATTCGTCATTTTGATTCGGTAAAAGAATTGACCAATAGTGTTGATAGAATGGGACATGTGATCGATCAAATTTTAAATTTAAATCGCACTAATACTTCGCAAATAATTCAAAACAGCACACGTTTCAATTTGAACTCATTGTTACAACAAGTTGTTGCTGAACTTTATAATGATATCGCGATGAAAGAACAAACTATCGTGTTAGAAAGTGATGATGTTTTCTTATTTGCGCATGAGTTTTCTATACATTTACTAGCCATTAACTTGATTTCTAATGCAAACAAATACACACCAACAGGCGGAAAAATTTACGTTTCGGTTAAGTTAATTAATGAAGAAAAAAATAGAGGGAATAAAAAAATAGCATTGTGTGTTGAAGATTCAGGCTCGGGTATTGACCCTAAGGAATATCAACGAATTTTTGACCGTTTTTATCGCGTAGGCGGCGATCAACATAATTCAGATGTGCAAGGATGCGGATTAGGTTTAACTATTGTTAAACATATTGCTGACGTTCATGGTGCCAATATAGAGCTATCTCAATCAACTTTGCTGCAAGGGCTGTGTGTTGTTGTATATTTTAAAGGTATAGCACTTGAAAAGGAGCAGGGAGATGATTGATAAGCTTCTTAAGGGATTCCTAAATGCCTATACACTGACCGTATTAATTAACTTACTTTGTTTGTTTAGTTTAACTGCTGAAGCGAAACGTCCTGAATTCCATCTAGCCTTAAAAAATCATCTTTTTTATCCTGCGAAAATCACTATCCCTAGAAATAAAAAAGTTAAGTTAGTTATCTTGAACCATGATCATAGTGTTGAAGAATTTGACAGCTTTGATTTAAATCGAGAAAAAGTTCTTTTTCCCAAGCAAGAAGCAATTATTTTTATTGGACCGTTGCCAGAAGGCGAATATCAGTTTTTTGGTGAATACCATCCAAATAGTGCACGAGGAAAAGTGATTGTTGTGGATACACAAATCCCTAAAAAAGAGTTGGATGATGAAACAGCACTTAAAGAAGGGGAACAGCATGTTAATTAATACAATTATTATCTTTCTACAAAGTGCGTTACCCATGTTTATTGTGATTGCATTGTTATTATTATGCTTAACTGAGAATTTAGAAAGCTCTAAAAGGATTGTTACCATTAAAAAAATCGTTGCTCTAAATATTTTGGTTATTATATTGGTACTTTTATTAAATTACTTTATGGAAGAAATATCGCAACTTTTTGATGGCAAAGGAACTGAGTTTGTCTTTTCAGCGGGCTTTATTCTAATTTATTTATGTTGTGCCTTAGTATTTTTGTTGGGTAATAAGCACCTTTATAGCAGGGCTCAAAAAAGTTTATCTCTAGTTATTTTATTATTAGTTTTGACGCTAAATAGCTCAAACTTTATGCTGTATTTAACAAGTTATTGGACGCAATCGTTGACAGGAGAATATTCAGGGGTTGAATCATTATTTGTTGGTATTATTTTAGCAGTTGGTATTTGTATCAGTGCTGCTATTCTACTCTTCTTTTTCCTACGCTATTGTGATGCTAGTCTTCATAAGAAAACTTCAAACTACTTTTTACTATTTTTTGCTCTAGCTCAGTTAATGCAGTCGATTGTACTTTTACAACAAGTGGACGTTTTACCGTTAAGTTATAGTCTGTGGAATAGTAGCAACTTTATCACTGAAAGCTCTGAAATTGGGCAATTACTCCGTGTTCTTATTGGCTATGAAACAACCCCTTCACTTATGCAGCTTATTGTCTATATATGTGCCTTTATTATTCCTGTATACCTGAGCACAAATCGATCCTTTGTCCGTTTTACTTCTGGAGAAGCTCTATGAAAGCCATCCAACTCATGAATCAGTCTTGTTGGTTTAACTTTATTAGTGCCATTTTATTATTCAGTTTTAGTGCCATGGTTCATGCCGACGGTGTTGTAGTAGATAAAGTCTATCACCCTTATGTATTACCTAATGAGCGTGAAGTTGAGTGGCGACTATTTTCACTTCAAGACAGTGAAGATAATAAGTTTGCTCAACGTTTTGCTTATGGTCAATCATTAACAGACAGTCTTATGCTAGAACTTTATTTGGTTGGTGAACGTGATGCTAATGATAACTTTAAGTTGAGTTCATATGAGATTGAGGCTCGTTGGATGTTGACTGAGCAGGGCGAATATTGGGCTGATTGGGGATTGTTATTTGAAATTGAAAAAGAACATAGACAAAAAAATTGGGAAATTACATCAGGTGTTCTAATAGAAAAAGAGTTTGGTCGCACAAGCCTTACGCTTAACGGCTTCATTATTTATGAATGGGGAAATACTATCATAAGTGAATTTGAGACAGAGTTTCGCTTACAGTATCGTTATCGTTATCTTGAACAATTCCAGCCTGCTATCGAACTATATTCAGGTGAAAATTATTTAGGTATTGGCCCCGCGTTTATGGGAATTCAACGCTTTAATGGTCAAAAGCAACTTAAATGGGAAGCTGGCTTTATCACAGGAGTTGATAGCCGCAGTAAGGGGCATATTCTTCGTATGGCGATTGAATATGAATTTTAGAGTTTATAGAATAAAGAATAGTTTTTAATCGAATTCTCAAATAGTGACAATAGTCGATTGACTTGCATTAACTTTTAACGCATCTTAACTTTAGTTTGAATATTAAGAAGTTATCAAAATGAAAAAATTAAAAAATGAAGCTGAGTTATTAAAAAAAGCACTGGTTATTGGTGAAAAGTATGCCGTAAATAGAGGTTACAAAAGCTTTGCAGCAACGAACTCAGCAAAAGATAAGATAGAGAGTCTTTATCGTTTATTAGTAAATGATAAGTTAATTCAGCCTCTTGCCGTAGAAAGTGAAGACCAGCCGCATATGAAACATAAACTTGCTTTATGGATTGCAAAACAGCTTCCAGAAGGTCACGCGTTACTTAAGTAATGTTGAGTTATTTTTTAAGTTATTGTAAATTAACATATTCTTTAAAATGCTTTCGACATAAGGCTTGATAGCGTTCGTTACCGCCAATTTCTACTTGTTCGCCATGTGTAGCGGCTTGACCGTCGCTATTTAAGCGAATAACAAAGTTGGCTTTTCTGCCACAATGACAAATTGTTTTTAGCTCTACTAACTTATCAGCCCATGCCAGTAAAGCGGCACTACCGCTAAATGTTTGCCCCAAAAAATCAGTACGAATACCATAAGCTAAAACAGGTATATTTAATTCATCAACAACCTCGGTTAGCTGACTTACTTGTTCTTTGGTTAAAAATTGAGCTTCGTCGATTAAGACACAAGCAATCGCTTCTTTTGTTTGTATGAGCTTAACTTCATTGTAAATATCAGTTTTCAAGTCAAATAACTTAGCATCAGCATCAATACCTAACCGTGAAGATACTTTACCTTTTGTATACCGATCATCAATTTGTGCTGTAAATAAAATGGTGCGTAGTCCGCACTCATTATAGTTATATGAAGATTGTAATAAATGGGTAGATTTACCTGCATTCATTGATGAATAATAAAAGTAAAGTTGCGCCATAATGTTGCCAATTTATTAGTAGTTGTTTGATGAGTTAGCTTTTTCATCAGTGAAGTTAAGTGTCGAAAGTAAGTTATCAAGTAAGCTACTAGCACCAAACCTGAAATGTTTAGAAGTAGTCCAGTTATCACCTAATATGTCTTTTGCTAAAGTTAAATAAACTAAAGCGTCGTCTACATTTCTAACTCCTCCTGCGGCTTTAAAGCCTGTGTCGATAGTGTCATTATTTGTCGACTTTATAACATTAAGCATTATTTTTGCTGCATCGGGTGTTGCATTGATTGCAACTTTTCCTGTGGACGTTTTAATAAAGTCTGCACCAGCACGAATGGCGACCTCACTGGCAAGTTTTATTAACTCAGGTGTTTTTAATTCACCTGATTCTATAATAACTTTTAGTAATACTTTTTTTGGGCAAGCCTGTTTACATGCTTCAATAAGCTCTAATCCAACATGAATATCACCGCTAATTAGTGCCTTATATGGAAAAACCACATCCACTTCATCAGCGCCATAGGCAACAGCAGCTTTAGTTTCGGCTATAGCAATTGCAACATCGTCATTACCATGGGGAAAGTTAACCACTGTGGCAATTTTAATATGAGGAGTACCTTGCTGCTGTAACTTTTTTTTAGCTAAAGGAATAAAGCGTGGAAAAATACAAATGGCAGCTGTATCACCCCCTTGAGATTTAGCTTGTTGGCAAAGTTTCTCTATTTCTTGCGGGGTTTCTTGATCAGTTAAGCTGGTTAAATCCATTAAGCTTATTGCTAAGGTTGCTGCTTTTTTTTCAATGTTTTTTTGGACTTTCATAGCGAGTACTTTTTAAAAGGTGTAAGTAAAAATTATAGGGATAGAAACACGCCAGCAATTGCCGCGCTCATTAAATTGGCTAATGTGGCAGCAATCATGGCTTTCATACCTAGCTTGGCAATATCATGACGTCTATTGGGAGCCATTGAGCCAATGCCACCCAATAAAATAGCAATAGAAGATAAGTTGGCAAATCCACATAATGCAAAGGTAACAATGGCTTGAGTGGAAGCACTAAGGCTGTCTTTAACTTCAACAAAATTAACATAAGCAAAAAATTCATTTACTACAATTTTTTGGCCAATAAAGCTACCTGCTTGTAACATTTCAGCACTTGGTACACCGATGAGATAGGCAATAGGCGCGAATAAATAACCTAATATCCACTCGATAGTAATACCTTCAAAGCCAAGTAAGCTTGAGGTGCCACCTACCAATGTATTCAATAGGGCAATGAGTGCTATAAAGGCAAGTAACATGGCACCTACATTAACGGCTAATTTCAACCCAGATGCTGCACCAGATGCTGCAGCATCGATAACATTACTCGGTTGCTCACCGATGTCTTCAGTAAGCAATTTTTCTTGAGCTATTTTTTCATGTTCTGTTTCCGGCATGATAATTTTTGCCATTAACAAACCGCCGGGAGCAGCCATAAAAGAAGCAGCGATTAAATATTTTAAATCAATACCCAAACCAGCATAGCCCGCTAAAATTGAGCCGGCAACAGACGCTAAACCGCCTACCATAATGGCAAATAATTCAGATTGGGTCATCTTGGCAATATAAGGACGAATAACTAAAGGGGCCTCAGTTTGACCCACAAAAATATTTGCTGTAGCAGATAATGATTCAGGCTTACTGGTTTTAAGTAGTTTTTGTAAAGCGCCACCAATAATTCGAACCACCCATTGCATTATCCCAAGGTAATAAAGCACAGAAATTAATGAAGAGAAAAAGATAATAACGGGTAAAACTCTAACGGCAAAAACAAAACCTACACCGTTATCAAACATTGCATCAGTACCTAAACCGCCAAATAAAAAAGTAATACCTACGTTAGCGCTATTAATAACCTCTTGAACACCATTAGAAATTGAAGCTAATGCGTCTTTACCAAAGGAAGTATAGAGAACAAAGGCACCTAAACTGATTTGAATAACAAAAGCCCAACCAACGGTACGAAAATTAATGGCTTGTCTTTTTTTAGATAAAAGTACTGCGATGGCAAGTAAAACGCCAATACCTAATAAACCTCTAATTGTAGCTAGTTCCATCGAAACCTCATGTTATTTTTATTATTTATGAGCTATGTAGCTGTCTAATTTCAGCTTTCAACATTTGTATTGCCATACGATTTTTACCGCCGCGAGTAATCAGAATATCAGCCCATTCTTTTGATGGTTCAATAAATTGATAATACATAGGTCGAACGGTTGTTAAATACTGATTAGTTATCGACTCTAAGCTACGTTCTCGCTCTTTGGTGTCACGCTCTATTCTTCTGATCAAACAAATATCAAGTGGCGTATCCATGTAAACTTTAATATCAAAACAATCGCGTAATTGTGGATTAGAAAGTAATAAAATACCTTCAACTAAAATTATTTTTGTTGGCTTAATGTTAATGGTTTGCGTAGTTCGTGTGTGCGTTTTATAACAATATATTGGGCATTCAATAGGTTGTTGTGCAATGAGTGAAGCTAAATGTGAACTAAGCAACTCATGCTCAAACGCTTTGGGATGGTCATAATTAGTGTTAACTCTTTCGTCCATCAATAAATGTGATTGATCGCGATAATAAGCGTCTTCTTTAATGATAGAAATTCCATCACAACCAAGCTCTGGCAGTAATTCATCATAAATAGTTTGCGCTAAGAGAGATTTTCCTGAAGCAGAAGCGCCCACAATGGCAATTACAGTTGTTTTACTCGGGTGGGTCATCGATGAATCCAGTGAAATATGAGCTAAATAAGAGAAGTCATGTATTTATAATATAAATAGCTTGGCTAATCATGATAAAAACATTAAGTTAACATAAATAAGCATAAGTTGACTAGTTGGTTAACTCAATTTTATTAAGAGTGATGTCATGGCAAGAGCAGTAATTATAGTATTAGATAGTTTTGGTGTTGGATATTCAACGGATGCCGAAACTTTTGGTGATATTGGCGCAAATACTTTAATTAACATTGCTAGGGATTACTTACGAAAAGAAAATAAAGTTATCGATTTACCCAACTTAGGAAACCTTGGCTTGTTTGAATTAAGTAAACAAGCCAGTAGCTCACAAATTTGGCAAATGTTGGAAGAGGAAATAACAACTTCAGGCAAAAAATTTACTGAATTTTATAAAAGGCCTCAACATGGTGCTTTTGGCTACATGAACGAATTAAGTACCGGTAAAGATACTCCCAGTGGGCATTGGGAAATGGCAGGTGTACCCGTATTATTTCATTGGGATTATTTTGCTAAGAAGCAAAACTCTTTTAATAGCGCACTTATTTCAGCTATTAATCATAAAACAGGTTACAGCGGTCTTTTAGGTAATTGCCATGCATCAGGTGTTGAGGTTATTAACCGATTAGGTTGTGAACACATCCAAACAGGTTTACCTATTTGCTACACCTCAGCTGATAGTGTTTTTCAAGTTGCTGCTCATGAAGAACACTTTGGACTGGATAACCTTTACCGGTATTGTGAGCAAGTAAGAGAACTTTTATCAGAAAGCGACCTTAATATAGGACGCGTTATTGCTAGGCCATTTATTGGGACTGAGCAAAACAGTCAAGGGGACAATGCTTTTTCTCGCACAGGTAATCGACGAGATTATGCCGTGTTACCGCCAGCCCCCACCGTATTAGATAAAATAACACAAGCTGGAGGGTTGGTGGTTAGTGTGGGGAAAATAGCGGATATTTTTGCTCATCAAGGTATTTCTCAAAATATTAAAGCAACAGGTATTAATGCATTAGTAGATGCAACTTTAACGCAACTTAAATCAACTCCAGATAATAGTCTTATTTTTACCAATTTAGTTAACTTTGACCAAGACTACGGGCACAGGCGTGACGCTGTAGGTTATGCTCAAGCATTGGAAAGTTTTGACCTACGTTTACCTGAAATTTATGCTCAAATGAATGAAGATGATATTTTGTTTTTAACGGCAGATCATGGTTGTGACCCAACATGGCCAGGAAATGATCACACTCGTGAGTTTGTTCCTTTGCTTTGTTATCACCAAAACTTATCTTCTGTTAATCTTGGAAAACGAGCAACATTTGCAGACTTAGGGCAAACACTCGCCGAGCTTTTTAAAGTAGACGCAATGGCTTATGGTAAAAGCTTTTTGCCTGTACTCAACTTTAATGAATGAGCGATTAATAAAATCAAATTTTACTGATTAACTTGCTGCCCAAGAGGTAAATAGTGACCAAGCAATAAACCACATAACTAAACCAATAATCCCATCAATAGCACTTTTAATTCTTGGTCTACTAAGCTGCACTGACAATTTTGCAGCACCGAATGCCAGTGTAGAAAACCATACAATTGATCCAGTGATAGCGCCAATTAAAAAGTAAATTCTGGCATCACCAGTATATTGGCCACCCACACTCCCAATGACCATGACTGTGTCGATATAAGCATGCGGGTTTAAAAAAGTAACGATTAAGCTAGTTAGAAAAATAATTTTAAGCGACTTTTTATTTACTACCTTATCACTATCATTTTTAATGCCTATAAACGCTGCTTTGAACGACATCGTACCGTAAGCGAGCAAAAATAGAATTCCACCCCACGTCAGCAAAGAAAAAAGTGCATCATTACTGGCTAAAATTATTCCTCCGCCTAATACGCCTAAAGAAATGAGTATTGCGTCATAAGCAATAAATAACCCTGCGGTTATCAGATGGTGATCTTTTTTGATACCTTGTGTTAATAACATGGAATTTTGGCTGCCAATAGGCATGATCATGCTCAATGTTAGAATAAAGCCTTTAACAGCTGCCATAATGATCATAAAACTTCCCTTAATTGTGAATGCGTAAATGGTTTAAACAGAAAACAAGGAGAGTTTACGTGCAGATTTTAATTTAATATAATTAATAAAATTTAATATACATTAATTATTCTTATGTCATTTTTTGATTATAAATTGTTAACTGCGTTATCTTCAATTATAGAAATGCAAAGTTTTGAACTTGCAGCTAATAAACTCTTTATTTCACAATCGGCTATTTCTCAACGTATTAAATTATTAGAAGAAAATATAGGCCATCCTATTCTCATTCGTAGTCAACCTATTGAGTTAACAGCAATTGGTGAGCAACTATTAACGCACTTTAAAAAAGTTCAACAGCTAGAAAATGAACTACTACCTGAGCTGTTACCTGATAAACCAAGCAAACCGATGAAAATTTCTTTAGCACTTAATGCTGATAGTATGGCAACGTGGTTTTTAAAGGCAGTAACTCCAGTATTAAAAGAGCATTTGGTTGAGCTAAATTTACTTATAGCCCACGAAAAGCATACGTTAGATAAATTACGTACAGGTGAAGCAACGGGTGCGGTAAGTGTAATTAAAAAGCCATTAAAAGGTTATCGTTCTTTTGAATTAGGTAAGATGAATTATTGCTTAGTGTGCTCTAAGAGCTTTCAGCAAAAATATTTTAAACAAGGTGTCACAAAATCTTCGTTAACAATGGCACCTGCAATTAGTTACGATCATAAAGATGATACCCATAATCGCTTTATAAGCAAACATTTTGGTTTAGCATCCAGTGAATATTATTGCCATAGTGTACGTTCTTCAGAAGCATTTGTTGAGTTAGCAAAACAAGGTGTTGCTTACTGCTTACTACCTGAATTACAAATAAAAACTGAACTAGCATCGGGTGAGCTAGTAAAACTATGTCCACAAAAGCAATTAATACAAACACTTTATTGGCATAGCTGGATATTAGTAAAAGGAATTAATAAAGAAATATCTCAAGAAATAATGCGAGAAGGGAGAATGCTGTTAGATTAAAGCGCTTTTACTTCTAAGAACTTACATAATGATGGAGTTTAATCTTCTACACGGTAAACATAGATTAGCACTATTTAGTCATCTATCTATTTTAAATAAATAATGCGCTGTCAGAGGTTAGGCCTCATGACAGCTTGTTACGGTTACATGTCTAATGAACTTCAGTCGGTTTATGACGATTGAGAATATCCATTATTTCTGGTTCGGTATACTCAGGCATCATTACCTTGACCTGATATTTTTCTTCATCGATGAAAAAGTTTTCCCTTGGAATATCCTTATTTATTAGTTCATCAGCGATATTTATAAGCGCTGTTTTATCTACGTATGTTGCTGTAATAGTCTTGTACATGACAGTTTCTCCCGTTTAACCGGTATACTTTTTACTAGAATCGATCTCGTAAGACGTGGAAACAGTTTCGATATACATCTTAGACAAGATCCCCAAAAGGAATTTATTTTGATATTTCTTACTTATATTTTAGACCTGACCACAGAATACTGCCAGTTTGTGGAACATTTTGTTCCACAAACTTAATATCAACTGAAAGAATAAAGTTGTCAGTTCAGAAACATATCAGGGGAATAACAAGAAAATGTGTGCCGTATATACTCAATCAAATAAAATGTTATTATATTTTTATTGAGTTTAGGATTTTTCGCCATAAACTCAATAGTCATTAAGAGAAATTGCTGATACTTATAAAATGCTTTCTAGTGTTAATTCCATCATGTCTTTAAATGTACTTTCACGTTCGTCAGAGCTGGTTTGCTCACCTGTTTTAATGTGATCGGACACCGTTAATACCGTTAAGGCTTTTTTACCGTACTCGGCTGCAACGCCGTATAATCCGGCAGCTTCCATTTCTACGGCTAAAATACCGTACTTTTCCATTTGTGCAAACATTTCTGGTTGGGGTGTATAGAATAAATCAGCAGTAAAAATATTACCTACATGAATTTCCTGTTTGAGACGTTCAGCGGTATTAACCACACGGTGTAATAATGAAAAATCTGCAGTTGCAGCAAAGTCCCACTGATTAAGACGTTGTCTATTAACATTTGAATCGGTACTTGCTGCCATACCAATAATAATATCGCGAATTTTTATGTCGTCTCTAACTGCGCCACAAGAACCAATGCGGATAATATTCTCTACACCAAAGTCTTTATATAACTCGGTAGCGTAAATTGATATGGATGGAATACCCATACCTGAACCCATAACGGATACTTTCTGTCCTTTATATGTGCCAGTATAACCGAGCATGTTACGTACTTCAGTGATACATTTGGCATCGTCTAGAAAATTTTCAGCTATAAACTTTGCTCGTAGAGGATCGCCTGGCATTAAAACTGTTTCAGCGAAGTCGCCCATATTGGCAGATATATGTGGAGTGGCCATGAAATGTCCCTTGTCTGTTGGTTTAGAAATTATATATAAGTAAGTTTTTAGCCAGATCTACATACTGTTTCAGTAGATGCTGCTAGCAAGGGTGTTTTACTTATTTAATGCTTAGCGATAAATATTATCAATTTGTCGTAATAAATTAAACGTTTTAGTTATTATTAAATGGCTTAGCTAAAAAAACGCTCCATTAACCATTGATAGCCTATACCTCCAAGATAAATTCCCGCGATACCGGCTATTCCAGAAATAACAGGTGGGGCAGGTAAGGGCAGTTTTAACACTGAAAATAAAATGCCAACAAATGCACCAGTGGCTAATGATAATAAGACTTCTGCCATAAAATTTCCTTTTAATTTAATGTGTTATTATTTTGTTGAGTGCATTGTGAAAAAATTTAGCTTGAATTGCACAAAATTATTTATAGCTAAAAAGACAAATGAAAATCAAGATACTTTCATTAATTACCCATAGATAATAATGATTTTTTCTCATTAGCTGATAAAAAACTAACCTCGATAGCATTTTTTTGTAATTGATTTATTTCGTTATGACTAAACTGTAATGTATTTCTAGCAACCTCAAATTCATTTTTAATTTCAATCCCTTGCACAGCAGGATCATCTGTATTAAGACAAGCTTTGATACCAAAATCAAGAAACCCTTTTAGTGGATGCTGACTTAAATCTTTCACGGTTCCTGTTTGGTAGTTAGAGGTTAAACATGATTCGATGGCAATATTATTATTTATCATATAAGTCATTAGTTTTTCGTCATTAATAGTCGCAACACCGTGACCAATGCGTGTTGCGCCTAATTCTGTTATTGCTTGCCATACACTTTGTGAATTACCGGCTTCACCTGCATGAACTGTTACTTGTAATCCAGCGTTTTGAACTTGCTTAAAATGATCAACAAATAACGCCCCAGGAAAATTGTATTCATCACCAGCAAGATCAATCGCCACCAGATTATCTTTGTATAATAACAATGCATCTAATTCAAGCTGGCATTGTTTAACACCAAAGGTACGACTTAATATACCAATCAAGTTTATTTTTATATCGAATGACTGCATACCTAATTGCACACCATCAATAATGGCTGCAACCACATCAGCGATTAATAAATTGTGATTCATCGCCATGTAATAAGGTGAAAACCGTAATTCGGCATAGGCTAAACCTGCATTAAATGCATCTTCTACATTTTCATAAGCAACACGTTTTATATCATCAAGGTTTTTTAGAACCGCTACGCCCCAGTCGAGCTTTTTCAAAAAAGCTAATAAATTAGGTTCACTCTCTTGTATTTGTACATAAGGTATAAAGGTTTCTAAACTATTAGTTGGCAAAGTGATGGCATTTTGATTAGCAAGTTGCCAAATAGTTGTCGGGCGAATATTACCGTCAAGATGTCGGTGTAGATCGAGTAATGGCAATGTAGCATTAATCATTATTTTTCCTTAGCGTGTTTACCTGTATATAATTATACCCTTAACATTGTAAAGTGCAGTATTTGAATATAATTTATATGAGGGGACAATAAGAAAACTATCAATCGAACATTATTTATACGTCAAATAATACAGCGTAGCTGTTAAAGTATATAAGATTGAAAATTGTTCGAGATTGATAACAAAAATATTGTTATTTTTTCATCCTTATCATTTGAATACACTAGTATTAATGCGCCAACACTGATAAATTATTACTTGAAGTATCTATCTAGACGTCTATATTTAAGCTACCTCCTGAAGAGGTAAAAAAAGAGAAATATTATGTATCAAACTGACGATGTGCGCATCAATAAAATTAAAGACTTATTACCTCCTATCGCATTACTAGAACGATTCCCAGCGTCAGAAAAAGCAACTAAATCGGTTGTTTCTGGTAGAGCAGCAATTCACAATATTTTTAATCATAAAGATGATCGTGTATTAGTGATTATTGGCCCTTGTTCAATTCATGATCCTAAAGCCGCACTAGAGTACGGTGAGCGTTTAGTTAAATTACGTGAAAAATATAAAGATAATTTAGAAATTGTTATGCGTGTTTACTTTGAGAAACCTCGTACAACCGTTGGTTGGAAAGGACTTATAAATGACCCGTATATGGATAACACTTTTAAGTTAAATGATGGTTTACGTATTGGTCGTGAATTATTACTACAACTAAACGAACTAGGCTTGCCAACAGCTGGTGAGTTTTTAGATATGATCACGCCACAATATATGGCTGATTTTATGTGTTGGGGTGCCATTGGTGCACGTACTACCGAATCACAAGTTCACCGTGAATTAGCTTCAGGCTTGTCTTGCCCAGTAGGTTTTAAAAATGGTACGGATGGTGGCTTTAAAATTGCAATTGATGCAATTGGTTCTGCTGCTGCTTCACATCACTTTTTATCAGTAACTAAGTTTGGTCATGCGGCCATTGTTGAAACCACAGGTAATACTGATTGTCATATTATTTTACGTGGTGGTAAGACAACAAACTTTGATAAAGAAAGTGTTAAAGCGGTAACTGAGCAATTAGCTGAAAACGAATTAAACACTAAAATTATGATTGATTTTAGCCATGCTAATTCAAGTAAAAAGTTTGAAAACCAAATGTTAGTTTCTACTGATGTGAGTAATCAAATCAGTGAAGGTGATCAAAATATTTTTGGTGTTATGGTTGAAAGTAACTTAGTTGAAGGCAATCAAAAACTGGTTAATGGTAAAGCTGAAGTTTATGGTCAAAGTATTACCGACGCTTGTATTGGTTGGAATGATACTGAAACTTTATTAGCACAGTTATCTGATGCAGTAATCGCAAGAAGAAGTGCTTAATAAGCAAACTTCATCGGATTATTGATAGATTCTAGGTATTAGTGACTGATATTTAAGACGCTTTATCTATCAAATATAAGCTAATCGTGCTAAAAAGCTTACTTAAATAACTGTATTTAGGTAGGCTTTTTTTATGCAAAAAACACTTCTTGCCGTTTTAAACCGAATTGAATCTAGTGTTATAGGCAAACCGCATGAATGTCGTTTAGCACTTGCTTGTTTACTTGCTCAAGGTCATTTATTGATTGAAGATTTACCCGGCATGGGTAAAACAACACTTGCACGAACGTTAGCTAATACGTTAAACCTAAGCTATCAACGTACCCAATTTACCAGTGATTTACTACCTTCAGATATAGTGGGTATTTCTATATTTAATAGTGATAACAAACAGTTTGAACTTCACCAAGGACCTATCTTTAATCAAGTGGTTCTTGGGGATGAAATTAATCGTGCTAGTCCAAAAACACAAAGTGCTCTATTAGAAGCAATGGCTGAAAATCAGGTGAGTATTGATGGAATAACTCATACATTACCCAAACCCTTTTTTGTCATAGCAACACAAAACCCATTATTTCATGCGGGAACATATCCCTTACCAGAATCCCAGCTAGATCGTTTTATGATGAAAATTTCTTTGGGCTTTCCTAGTGTTGAAGCAGAAAAAAATATTTTGCTTGCTGACAGTTTAGCACCAACAAAAACTCAAGAGCTACCGGATCTTATTGATACTGAAACCTTGAGCGACATGCAAAATAATATTCAAAAAATACATGCTTCAGACAAAATAATTGAATACATTATTGCACTATGTCGTATTAGTAGAGGGCAATATATAGCAGAAACAGAAACTAAAATAGTGTGTAAACCATTGTCACCTCGTGCAGGCAAAGCTTTACTTAGTGCAGCCAAAGCATGGGCTTTTATTGATGGTAGAGACTTTGTGCTACCGGATGATATTAAAGCCGTCTTTTATAATGTTTGTGAACATAGATTAGAGCAAGATATTATGGAAAGTCAGCAGCATGATACTACTAGCATCAGCGCGCAAATTCTAGATAGTGTGAACGTGCTGAACCCGTTGAATGATTAGCAAAATTAATAAAACCGTTAAAAGAGTGATTAGTCAACGTTTTGAGCGCTGGCTTAGTCGAAGAGCCCCTAGTAAATTTCAACATAAATTATCAAACCGTAATATATTTATTTTTCCAACACAGTTTGGCTTTACGTATTTATTTTTTGATGTTTTACTTTTTTTGCTTGGCACTAATTATCAAAATAATATTATATCTGTCTCTTATACACATCTGACGC